>CAXNGA010000039.1:0-9287 GCA_964201375.1 Kaistiaceae bacterium | reverse complement strand
AGGATTTCGTCACCCTCGTCCTGGCCGCGCGCGATCGGCTGGCGGTTCTGTATGCCTCGGACCGCAGCGATGCGGAGAAGCTGCTGCGGAAGGCGGACATCTTCGACCAGCTCCGCGCGGACTATCGCGTGCTGCGGGTCTCCTGGGATGGATATGGAGGCTACGACCGCTGGTTCGCGCAGGACCTCAACAACGCCAACCTGGCTTCGATCGCGACCTACAATGCCATCGTGCCGGCCTTCGATGCGCTGCTCGCCTCGGTCGGCGGCGACATGGCCGCCTTCCATGCTGCGGCGGAAGCGCTCGGCGGGCTGCCGAAGACGGAACGCGATGCGGCACTCGCACGTCTTGCCGCAGGGACTGGGTAACCACCCCGCGGCCACGGCAGCCCCCTGTTGCGAAAGACGATGGGCGCGGGCGGCCGGGCCGGCTAAGCAGCGGCGCGGGCGAGAGGAAACCACCTTGATCGACGACAGCCAGGACGAGGACGAGACACCCGAAGGCCGCGCCCCCCATCCGGCGCCAGCCGACGCGGGGCAGCGCCACGAAAAGGCCTTTCCGGCGCTTTCGGCGGAGGAGATCCAGAAGGTCAGGTCGTTCGGAACGGTCGAACGGCATCCCGCCGGAACGGCCCTCTTCGAGACGGGCAGGCACGGCCCCGGCATGTTCGTGGTCCTCTCGGGGCGCGTCGCAATCACCCAGCGCGACGGCCTCGGCCATGTCGCGCCCGTGCTCGAACAGGGGCCTGGCCAGTTCCTGGCCGAGATCGGCCAGTTGTCCGGCCAGCCGGCCCTCGTCGATGGCCACGCGGTGGACGATGTCGAGGCAATCCTCGTCCGTCCGGACGATATCCGCTCGCTCATCGTGGCGGAGGCCGAACTCGGCGAGAAGATCACGCGCGCACTCATCCTGCGCCGCACCAGCCTGATCGGCCGCGGCGCCGGCGGACCGATCCTCATCGGGCGCGCAGGTTCGCGCGACATGGTCCGGCTGCAGACGTTCCTGAGCCGGAACGCGTGGCCGCACAGCATCATCGACCCGGAGGAGGACCACGAAGGCCTTGCCCTCCTCGTCCACTACCGCGTCGAGAACCCCGACAATCCGCTCGTCGTCTGTCCCGACGGCTGGCTCCTTCGCAATCCAGGCGAATCGGACCTGGCAACGCAGCTGGGAATGCTCGCCCACTCCACCGACCGTCCGGTATTCGATGTCGCCATCGTCGGCAGCGGCCCGGCCGGGCTCTCCGCCGCGGTCTATGCAGCCTCGGAAGGACTGGCGGTGGTCGTGCTCGACTCCCTCTCCTTCGGCGGCCAGGCCGGAGCAAGCATGCGGATCGAGAACTATCTCGGCTTCCCCGCAGGCATTGCCGGCCAGGAGCTTGCCGACCGGGCGCATGTCCAGGCGCAGAAGTTCGGGGCCGAGATGCTCATTCCCACCACCGTGAACGGCATCGACTGCAGCCGTCTGAACGGCTCGCTCGTCCTCGACCTCGATCTCGGCCCGGTCGTGGAGGCGAAGGCGGTCGTGGTGGCAAGCGGCGCCAGGTACCGCCGGCCGGGCATTCCCGGGCTCCGCCGCTTCGAGGGCCGCGGCGTCTGGTACTGGGCGTCGCCGATCGAGGCGAAGCTCTGTTCGAACAAGGAAGTGATCGTGGTCGGCGGCGGCAACTCGGCGGGCCAGGCGGTCGTCTATCTCGCGCGCCACGCAGGGTCGGTGCGGATGATGGTGCGCGGGAAGGATCTGGCGGCGAGCATGTCGAAGTATCTCATCGACCGCATCGGGGCGACGCGGAACATCAGGGTCATGATGGAGACCGAGATCGTCGGCGTCGACGGCGAGGCCGATGGCGACCTCGCAAGGGTCACCTGGCGCGACCGTGGCAACGGCGTCGAGGAGACGGGCGCGGTCGAGAACGTCTTCATCTTCGCGGGCGCCGAGCCCGCGACGGCGTGGCTTCGCGGCTGCGGCGTGGAGCTGGACCGCGCCGGGTTCATCGTGACGGGAGGGCACCCGGCATCGCCCTCCGGCGAGCCACGGTCACCGCTCGAGACTGCAGTGCCCGGCCTTTTCGCGATCGGCGCTGTCCGTGCCGGGTCGGTCAAGCGCGTCGGCTCCGCCATCGGCGAGGGCTCGCAGGTCGTCGCGGCCATTCACCAGTTTCTCGCCGCCGAAGTGGAAGCGGCGGCAAAGCGCGCGGAAGCCGCGGAATGACACTGGAGTGCAGGCATCGATCCCGCGCGACGTGGAATTCCAGCCGGCGCCCGACGCACCCTTCAGGGCCGCCGCGACGCTTCAGGACGTGAGTTCGCCGGCGCCGCCCGGGCGCCAGCGGGTCAACCCGCCATCTTCACCGGGGCGGGCGTCGGAATCTCGATGTCGACCTCGAGCGTCGAGAAGGATTTCCCGCGTTCCATCTTCACCTGGACCTTGTCGCGATCGATCGCGATGTGCTTCGCGATCACCGTGAGGATTTCCTCGCGGAGGACCGCGACGAGATCCGAGCGGCCCGTCGTGGTGCGCTCATGCGAGAGCAGTATCTGAAGCCGGTCGCGAGCCACGCCGGCTGAGGCCTTTCGGCCGAACAGGCTCAGCAGGCTCATGCCGCCCTCCGTCCGAACAGCTTGCCGAACAGGGAGCTGCGACGGTCGTCCGGAATGGCGAGGTCGACCTTCTCGCCGATCAGGCGGCGTGCCGCGTCGAGGTAGGCCCGGGCCGGCGCGCTGGTCGGGCTCCCGACCGTCACGGGCGTTCCGAGGTTGGAGGACTTCAGCACGTCCTGGCTCTCCGGGATGATGCCCAGCAGCGGGATCGAGAGGATCTCGAGGACGTCCTCGGTCTTCAGCATCTCGCCGCGTGCCGCCCGGCCGCTGTCGTAGCGGGTGAGGAGGAGCCGCTTGTCCATCCGCTCGCCGCGCTCGGCCTTCTCGGTCTTGGAATCGAGGAGGCCGATGATCCGGTCGGAGTCGCGGACCGAGGAGACCTCGGGGTTCGTCACCACCACCGCGATGTCGGCATGCCGCATCGCCAGCGTCGCGCCGCGTTCGATACCGGCGGGGCTGTCGCAGATGATCCAGTCGAACTTCTCGCGCAGTTCGCCGATGACGCGGGCGACGCCCTCGGAGGAGAGCGCATCCTTGTCCCGGGTCTGCGACGCCGGGAGGAGGTGAAGCGTCTCGATCCGCTTGTCACGGATGATGGCCTGGGAGAGCTTCGCATCGCCCTGGATGACGTTGACGATGTCGAAGACCACCCGTCGCTCGGCCCCCATTACGAGATCGAGATTGCGAAGGCCGACGTCGAAATCCACGACGCAGACCTTCCTGCCACTCATGGCGAGCGCCGCGCCGAGCGCTGCCGTGGTCGTCGTCTTTCCGACGCCACCCTTCCCTGACGTGACCACCAACACTTTGGCCATTTTGATACCCTTCCGCCTGTCGACCTATGTGAGTTCCGTGAGCCGGATGGAGTCCCCATCCAGCCATGCCTGTACCGCCCGCCCCCGCATCTGCGCCGCCATGTCTTCCGCAGTCTGGTAGAGGCCGTTGATCGCGATCAACTCGGCTTCCATCCGGCGGCAGAAGATCCGCGCCGTGGCATTGCCGTTCCATCCCGCGATCGCGCGCCCCCGGAGGGCGCCATAGACGTGGATCGATCCCGTCGCCACGATCTCGGCGCCGGAGGCGACCGAGCCGATGACGGTGACGTCGCCCTGGAAGATGACCGACTGGCCGGAGCGGATCGGCGTGTCGATGAGCATGGTCCCGCTCTCCGGCGCCGCGACCACGGCCGCAGCTTCCGGCGGCGGCGGGGGGGCGACCGGTGCGACGGGCGCGTGTTTCGCGCTCACCGCCCGCACCGGCTCGTCAGGGACTTCGATTTCGGAGGACTGTCGGCCACCGGCAATGCCGGGCGGCAGGTCAGGCCCCAGGAAATGTGGCTTGGCGCCTTCGACGCCCATCACGCGCACGCCACGCGTGGAGAGTTCCGTCAGGACGTGGCGCAGCGTCCGCTCGTCGGGCGCCGCCCTGGTGGCATCGAGGATGACCGGCCGGCCGACGAAGAAGCCCGCCGAGCCGTTGATGAGATTGTCGAGTTCGCGGAACCAGCCATCGAGCGGCGGCTCGGGCGCCAGGACCAGGGCAAGGAACGAACGGCCTCTGAGTCGGAGGGCCTGGCGGGGTTTGGTCGCGATCGTCACGGGGGGCGTTCACTTTCAGTTAACTCCCCTGTTAAGCCGCGACGGTGGTTAACAGCCTGTTAACAAGGCTTAACGGTTCGTCTCTTCTCCCCGGACGAAGCCTCGCTCCCTACGGATCCCTGGTTTCGCCGACCGCGCGGGCAAGCTCGGAAAAGCCGGGGATCGGCTGGTCCCCGTCGCGCTGATTGGCGAGACGCAGCAGGCGAATCGGAAAAGCGACCGCGTCTCGGTTCGCCATGGAAAGCCCGTCCGGGCGATCGGCGCCGGCAGCCATTGCCGCAGCGTCGAGTGCGGCATCGACCTCGGCGGCGGTCAGGATGCCATTTCGCACGAGGGCGCGGTTGACGGCGGCGATGGCAAGGTAGAGGCCTTCGAGCTGAAGGTTGGCGGTGTTCATCGGTTGCTCTCCGGTGGCAATCTGTCCCAACGCCGGGACGGTCCATGCGATCCCGGCGCGGAACCGGGCTCGCGACAGGGCATTGATCCGCACCGGGCGGTCCTCATCGATTCGCCGGGGTTTCAGGAGATCCAGCAATGAAGTGGCGCGGTCGCAGACAGAGCACGAACGTGATTGACCGACGCGGCGCGGGCGGCGGCGGCGGGTTGAGGTCGTCCGGGCTGGGCGGAATGCTCGGCGGCGGATCGGGCGGCGGGCCGCTCGGTGGCGGACGCCTCGGTGGCGGGCTCGGCGGTGGCGTCGGCCTCGTCGTCGTCCTCGTGATCCTCGGCATCTGGTACTTCACCCAGAGCGGCACCTCGACCGACACCGGCGAACCGACGACCGCCGATCGGACGACAACCGTCGGTGAGGACGACATGCGCGATTTCGTCGAGGTCGTGCTTGCCGACACCGAGGACACCTGGACCCGGGTGTTCACCGCCAGCGGCCTCGGCGACTACCCCGAGCCGCAGCTCGTCCTCTTCAGCGGTTCCACCAACACCGCGTGCGGCTTTGCGAGTTCGGCCTCGGGGCCGTTCTATTGCCCCGCGGATCAGCTCGTTTACATCGACCTCACATTCTACGACGAGTTGCGGACCCAGTTCGGCGCGCCGGGCGACTTCGCCCAGGCCTATGTGATCGCGCATGAGGTCGGGCATCATGTCCAGAACCTCTTCGGCGATCTCACCCGCCAGCCCGCGGCGGGCGAAACGGAGAACGAGCTCTCCATCCGCGTGGAGCTCCAGGCCGACTGCTATGCCGGCATCTGGGCCGCCTATACGGCCACGCTCCGCGACGAAAACGGCCAGCCCGTGCTCGAGCCTGGCGACATCGAGGAGGCCCTCAACGCGGCCGCACAGATCGGCGACGACGCCATCCAGCGGCGGACGCAGGGCTACATCGTGCCGGAAACGTTCAACCACGGCACCTCGGCCCAGCGGCAGCGCTGGTTCCAGGCCGGCTACCAGGGACGAACGATCCAGTCCTGCAACACCTTCAGCGCCCGCACTCTGTAGCGGCGTTCCGGCTCGCTCTCCCCGGAAGAGCCGTGGCCAGCAGCACGTCGGTGCCCCGGCACCGGCGTGCAGAGCCGCGAATCAGCGGGCGCGGCCGACGAGCGCGAGGTACTCCCAGGCCATCGTCGCCGCCGCCAGCGCTGTGATTTCCGCAACATCGTAGGCGGGCGCGACTTCGACCACGTCCATGCCGCCGAAGCGGATGCCGTCCAGGCGGCGCAGGATCGCCTGGGCCTGCCACGAGGCGAGGCCGCCGATCTCCGGCGTCCCCGTCCCCGGTGCGAAGGCCGGATCGAGCACGTCGATGTCGAAGGAGAGGTACGCCTTCGATTCGCCGACGACCGACGCGATCCGCCCTGCAATGGCCGCCGCGCCCTGCTCGTGGACATCCTGTGCCGTCACGATCGTGACGCCGTGGCCGACGGTCCAGTCGTGGACCTCGCGCTGGACCGGCGAGCGGATACCGATCTGGATCGTCCTGCGCGGATCGACCAGCCGTTCCTCGATGGCGTGGAAGAACACCGAGCCATGGGCATAGCGCTGGCCGAAATTGTCCGGCCAGGTATCGACATGGGCATCGAAATGGACGAGCGCGAGCGGTGTGCCGCCACGCCGTTTCACCGCCGCCCGGAGGAGCGGCAGCGTGATGCCATGCTCGCCGCCGAGCGTGACGAGATGGGCGTGGCGCGATGCCTGCGCCTCGATGAGCGCCAGGCTCGCGGGTATGTCCCCGAGCGCGATGGCGAAGTCGCCGACGTCGGCCACCGCCAGGGTGCGCGGATCGACCCACCAGTGCGGGTGGTCGCCATCGACGAGCATCCGGCTTGCAGCGCGGATCGCCGCGGGGCCGAAGCGCGCGCCGCTCCGGTTGGTGGTGCCGATGTCGAACGGAATGCCGGCGACCGCGATGGACGCAGCCGACGCCGGGCGCTCGAGCGCAAGGAAGGTTCGCGGCAGCGCGAAGGTCGGTGTTTCGGCCATTACGGCATGCCGAAGCGGAACACCGCTGCCGCAACCGCGCAGGTCCAGCCGCCGGCATCGTTGCCCGTCGCCGCAGCGGTGATCGACTTCGAGCCGATGATGAGATTGCTCGTCTGGTACACGGCCTTGCGCGCGTCCCATGCAGCGTCCGCATCGAAATCGATGCCGAGCGTCGAGGCGAGCATCGTTGCGGCAAGGTCCTCGGCGTAGTCGCCGCTTCTCTCCTCGGTCATCCCGTTGCCGTGGTGCTCCGAGATGTAGCCGTACATCGACTGGTCCACCGGCCGGGCGAGACCGATGCTGGCGCTGATGCGGCGGCCGGCCTCGTCGGTCTCGATCCGCGCCAGGACGCAGAAGGTGATCTCGCCGGGGCGCAGCGTCGGCACGCCGATGTCGCGGTCGACCTCGATGCAGCCGGGCGGCAGGATCGAGGAGATGGTGACGATGTTCTGCTGCTCGATATCCGCGTCGCGGAGCGCGTATTCGAACGCCGTCAGCCGCTCTCGGTGAACCCCGACGCCGCGCGTCAGGAAGAAATGGGTCGCAATCGGGAACATCGGCGCCTCCGGGATTCACGCTAGCATCGCGCGGCGAAGTGTCGGAAACGCGACGTCTCGCGGCAACGCCTCCAGCATGGCACTGTTCCGCCCCTGGGGAGTCATCATGCCGACAGTCGCCGCAAACGGGATCGAGTTCGCCGTCGAGATATCAGGCCCGTCCGGCGCGCCGCCGATCGTGTTCGTCCATGCGCTGGGCGCCTCGAAGGAGAGCTGGCGCGAACAGGTCGCCGCGTTTGCCGGGCGATACCGCTGCATCACCTACGATTCGCGCGGCCATGGCGCCACGACGCCCGGGCCGATGGTGCCGCACATCGCGGCGCTGGCGGACGACCTCCGCGCGGTCCTCGACGCGCTCGGCATCCAGCGGGCCACCATCGCCGGCATCTCGATCGGCGGCATGACCGCCCAGCACTTCGCTGCAACGCACCCGGAGCGGGTCGTGCGGCTCGTCCTCGTGTCGACCACGGCGAGGACGGTGGACGGCGCCCCGTTCCGCGCCCGGGCCAACGACGTTCGTGCCAACGGCCTCGATGCCGTCGCGAAAGCCACGATGACACCGCGCTGGTTCGGCGCCGCCTTCGCCGCGGCGCATCCGGGCAGGGTGGAGGAGGTCCGGCGGCGGTTCGTGGCGACCGACCGCGAAAGCTACGCCCTGGCTGCCGAGGCGGTCGGCGACTTCGACGCGCACCACCTCCTCGGCCGGATCACGGCGCCGACGCTGGTCGTGGTCGGCGCGCAGGATCCCGGCACGCCTCCGGACGTCGCGAAGGATCTCGCGGACCGGATCGGGGGGGCAACGCTGGTCGTCGTCCCGAACGCCGCGCACCTGGTGACCATCGAGGCGGCGGAAGTGGTTGCAGCCCATGTCGGCGCCTTCCTCGACCTCGGCCGGCCGCCGGCGCAGGTCGCCGCGACGTTCGCGGATGGCCTCGCCAACCGGCGCGCCGTCCTAGGCGACGCCTATGTCGACAGGGCGCTCGCGAGCGCTGGCGGGGCGTTCGGCGCACCGTGGCAGGACTTCGTCACGCGGATCGCCTGGGGCGAGCTGTGGGGCGACCCGGCGCTGCGCTGGCGCGAGCGCTCGATGCTGACGCTGGTGCTGCTGATGGTGCTGAACCGGGAGGAAGAGTTCCGCCTGCACGTGCGCGGCGCGCTGCGAAACGGCGTGACGCTGGAGGAGCTGCAGGCGCTGATCCGGCACGCGGCGGGCTATGCCGGGGCGGCGGCGGGGAACAACGCCAACCGCTGGGCGATTTCGGCGCTGGCGGAGATGGAGCGGCAGGCTGGCGGTTAGCCAGGCGCCCCGCCGCTCATTCCCGCGAAAACGGGGAAGCGCCGCGGCTTCTATTTCCGCCGCACCACGACGAACTGCTCGTCGTTGAACCAGAGCGCGCCGTGCTTCCTGAGCACGGCGGCGGTGGCCTCGATGTAGCGGCCGTCGCGGACGATGTCGGCCAGAAGATCGTCCTCGATCTGCGCGGCGTAGATGGCGGCGTTCCAGGCGGCGAGGAGGGTCGAGGTGCCGATGTCGCCGGCAAGCTCGCCGGGCAGGATGTTGAGGTCGTAGCGGAACACCGCTTTGGCGTCGGCGCTGGCGTGGAACTGGAAGCCTCGCGCGGATACGCCGAGGTCGCGCCGCAGCGCCTTGAGGAGGCTGTGGCGGTCGTCGCGGAAGGGCGCCAGGCCCGGCCACACGCCGTGGATGATCTCCATCCCCGGATCGCGGCCGTAGGAGTGGATGCCCACGAGGCGTCCGCCCGGGCCGAGCGCGCGGGCGAGCGGCGCCAGCACCCGGCCGACCTTGAACGATTCGGGCGACCGGGCGCTGTAGGGCTGCGAGGCAAGGACGAGATCGAAGTCGGCAGCAGCCCTTCCCGGCTGGGGGATGACCGGCTCGAGCACGAAGCGGTGGTCGGCGCGATAGAGGACCAGGACAACCGGGCGGTCGTAGACGGGAACGCCGCTCGCCGGGCTCACCCGCGCCCGCCACACTTCGGAAAGCAGGGGCTCGAGTTCGTTGATCTGCTGCTCGAAGGCGCGGGCGGAACCGCCGGCGAGCGGGACATCCTTCCACACCAGGCCGTCGGCACGGG
>CAXNGA010000038.1:0-9544 GCA_964201375.1 Kaistiaceae bacterium | reverse complement strand
CCGATCGTTGCCTCGGTGTCGGGATAGCAGGCGATGGCAACACCCGTCCGCGCGCCCTCGAACAGCTTCCGGAGCGGCGCAGTCTTCCTGAGGTCGCCCGCCTCGACGATGACGAAATTGTCCTCCGGCGGACGTTCGAGGATGGGCGCGAGCGCCGGCGCGAGATTGCGGCCGCCCACGGCGCGCACCCGGACGACCCGCCGCCCGGAGAAGAGCGAGCCGCCATAAGCCTCGTCCGCAATCCGCCCCGGATCGCCGGACAGCTCGTCACCGTCGATGCGGATGACCGCCATCGCGTCCTCGCCGACGAGCTTCTTTGCCAGCATCGCCGCACGGTCGGTGACCCCGCCGGGGTCCGGCCCATAGAACAGCACCACCCGCTCACGCCCCTCGGGCGACTTCAGGAAGCGCTCGGCATCGGCGGTCTTGAGCGATGTCATGGGCGGGGTACGGGAGTCGGGGATCGATCGCGCGGTTCCGGAGCGCGCAGCGGTGCCGGCCGCACGGCTTTGCCGGCTACCCCTCCACCAACCCCAGATTCATCGCCGGGCTTGACCCGGGGACCCATGAAGACGCGCGTCACGTGGCCGACTCTCCGCATGCCCTCGTCGATCGCCCGCGGCGAGGATCATCATGGGTTGCCGGGTCGTGCCCGGCAATGACGATGTTCTGGGGTTGGTGGAAGAAGGGGAGAGTAGGTAGGGCAGCCCGTTCCTACACCACCACGTTCACGATGCGGCCGGGGACCACAATGACTTTCCGGGGCGGGCGGCCTTCGAGGGCCTTCTGGACGAAGTCGAGGGCGAGGGCCGCGGCCTCGATGTCGGCGGACGAGGCGCCAACCTTCGCGGACAGGTCGCCACGCTTCTTGCCGTTGATCTGCACCGGCAGGACGATCGTGTCTTCGGCCAGCAGAGCCGGGTCGGCGTGGGGCCACGGCTCGGTTGCCAGCAGCGAGGTATGGCCGAGCTCCTCCCAGCACGATTCGGCAAGGTGCGGGACCATCGGCGCCATCATGCGCGTGACGAATTCCAGCGCCTCGCGGATCGCCCAGGCGAGCGACGGATCATCGTTCGACAGGACCGGCAGGCCGGAGCCGCCGATAGCTGTGCCGGTCGCGTTGACGAGTTCGTACATGCGCGCCACGGCGACGTTGAAGCGGAGCGCGGCGTAGCTCTCCTCGACCGCCCTGAGCGTCCGGTGCGCGGTCTGGCGAAGGGTCGTAGCCGTCGAGCTCATCGCATTCGGCGGCGGCATGCCGGGACCCGGATCGTTCGACAGGTCGAGCGCCTCGCCAACGAGCCGCCAGATGCGCTGGACGAAGCGGTGCGCGCCCTCGACGCCGGCTTCGCTCCAGATCACGTCGCGCTCGGGCGGAGAATCCGACAGCATGAACCAGCGCGCGGTGTCGGCGCCGTAGCTGGCGATGATGTCGTTGGGATCGACGACGTTGCGCCTGGACTTCGACATCTTCTCGATGGAGCCGATGTCGAGCGGCTCGCCCGTCACCCTGTCGGTCGCGGTGCGGACGCCGTCCTTCTCCTCGATGCGGATCTCGGCCGGGCTTGCCCAGCCGCCATCGGCACGGCGGTACGTCTCGTGGACGACCATGCCCTGCGTGAAGAGGCCGGCGAACGGCTCCTTGATGCCGAGATGCCCCGTCGCCTGGAGCGCGCGGCTGAAGAAGCGCGAGTAGAGGAGGTGCAGGATCGCGTGCTCGATGCCGCCGATATACTGGTTCACCGGCAGCCAGGCATCCGCGGCCTTCCGGTTCACCGGCGTCGGCGACTGCGGGTCGGTGAAGCGGGCAAAATACCACGACGAATCGACGAACGTGTCCATCGTGTCCGTCTCGCGACGGGCCTCGCCGCCGCAGTTCGGGCAATTCACGTGCTTCCACGTCGGATGCCGCTCGAGCGGGTTGCCGGGCTGGGCGAACGACACGTCCTCCGGCAGTTTCACGGGGAGGTCCGCTTCCGGCACCGGCTGCACGCCGCAGTCGTCGCAATGGATGATCGGGATCGGGCAGCCCCAGTAGCGCTGGCGCGAGATGCCCCAGTCGCGCAGGCGATAGTTGGTCTGGCGCCTGCCCTGCGGCACGCCGGCGACCGTCGCGGCCTCGAGGCGGCGGGCGACTTCCTCCTTTGCCTCGGGGACCGACATGCCGTCGAGGAAGGCCGAATTGATGAGGATGCCGTCGTCGGTGTAGGCCTCGCGGCCGGCGGCGAACTGCTCCAGCCACTCGACGAGTTCGGCGTCGGTATCGAAACGGTCGAGCGGCGCCACGACGGGCGTGATCGGCAGGTCGTATTTCGTGGCGAACTCGTAGTCGCGGTCGTCATGCGCCGGGCAGCCGAAGATGGCGCCGGTGCCGTACTCCATCAGGACGAAGTTGGCGACGTAGACCGGCAGCGTCTGGTCCGGATCGAACGGGTGCGCTGCTGCGATGCCGGTGTCGAAACCCATCTTCTCCGCGGTCTCGATCGCCGCAGCGCTCGTGCCGGTGCGGCGGCAGTCCGCGATGAAGTCCGTGAGGTCGGCGTTGTCGGCGGCGAGGGCCGTCGCCAGCTTATGATCGGGTGCGATCGCCAGGAAGCTCGCGCCGAACAGCGTGTCCGGGCGCGTTGTGAAGACCTCGAGCGTCTCCATGCCCTCGGGCGCCCCGCCATCGAGCTCGAAGCGGATGCGGAGGCCTTCCGACTTGCCGATCCAGTTGCGCTGCATCAGGCGGACGCGGTCCGGCCAGCGGTCGAGCGTGTCGAGCGAGGAGAGGAGATCGTCGGCGAAGGCGGTGATCTTCAAAAACCACTGCGTCAGCTCGCGCTGCTCGACGGGCGCGCCGGAGCGCCAGCCCCGGCCATCGATGACCTGCTCGTTGGCAAGCACCGTCATGTCGACCGGGTCCCAGTTGACCTTCGCGCTCTTGCGGTAGGCAAGGCCGGCCTTGAGGAGATCGAGGAAGATCTTCTGCTGCTGATGGTAGTAGGCCACGTCGCAGGTCGCGAACCCGCGCGCCCAGTCGAGCGACAGGCCCATCAGCTTGAGCTGATTGCGCATCGTGGCGATGTTCTCGTAGGTCCACGCGGCGGGATGCGTGCGGTTCTGCATCGCCGCGTTCTCGGCCGGCATGCCGAACGCGTCCCACCCCATCGGGTGGAGCACGTTGTAGCCGCGGGCTCGCATGAAGCGGGCCACCACGTCGCCCATCGTGTAGTTGCGGACGTGCCCCATATGGATGCGCCCCGACGGATAGGGGAACATCTCGAGCACGTAGTATTTTTCGCGCGGGTCGTCGTTCTGCGTCGCGAAGATGCCCTTGTCGGCCCAGACCTGCTGCCAGCGGCGCTCCGCTTCACCGGCCCTGTAGCGCTGTCTCTCGGGTCTCTCGGTCATCTTCGATTCGCTGGATCTGTGTTTCGGCGCACGCGGTTCGGTGCCGCCCGCCAAAGGCGCGCGACCTTCATCCGAAAACGCGCCGCGGGTCAACGGAATCGGGGGTGCCAGGCAGCGCCGGAGACCCGAACACAACCCAACAACGTCATTGCCGGGCTTGACCCGGCAACATGTGGTGGCCATGTGGCCCTCCTCGTTCCCAGCCGAGCTCGGACCTTCAATGACGACCGCAGCAGACCGCCTCGCCGACATCCGCGCCCGCATCGACCGCGCCACCGAAGAGCACGGCCGCGCGCCCGGCAGCGTCCGCCTGATCGGGGTCACGAAAACGTTTGGCACTGATGACATCCGGCCGCTCATCGCGGCGGGGCTCCGCGATTTCGGCGAGAACCGCGTCCAGGAGGCGGCGGGGAAGTGGCCGGCGCTGCGGGCGGAGACGCCGGGCATCCGGCTCGACCTGATCGGGCCGCTGCAGTCGAACAAGGCGGCCGAGGCGGTGGCGCTGTTCGATACGATTCACAGCGTCGACCGGGACAGGATCGCGGCGGCGCTGGCGAAGGAAATCGCCCGCCAGGGCCGTGCGCCGACCCTCTTCGTGCAGGTGAATACCGGCGAGGAACCGCAGAAAGCCGGCATTCCGCCGCAGGAGACGGCCGCCTTCGTGGAACGCTGCCGGAGCGAGCATGGCCTTGTCATCGCGGGCCTCATGGCGATCCCGCCGGCGGAGGAATCGCCGGGGCCGCATTTCGCCCTGCTGGCGAAGCTCGCGCGCCAGCTCGGCCTGCCGCGCCTGTCCATGGGGATGAGCTCGGACTACGAAACGGCGATCGCCTTTGGCGCAACTGACGTCCGCGTCGGCTCGGCGTTGATGGGCGAGCGGCCGGCACCCGGCCCGGAAGAGGCAGGGAACCTTGCTTCGGCGTGAGGTCGGGGCCACATTGAGGTCACGAAGCGCGGGCATTCCCGGCGCTGATTCCGGCCCTTTCGGAGGAATGACGACGATGCAGCGCTCGGTGACGACGCGTCGGATCGTGATCGTGGACGACGACGACATGCTCCGCGAGAGCCTCGTCGAACAGCTCGCGCTCCAGCCCGAATTCCGGGTCGCGGAAGCGCGCACCGCAGCCGCGGGCGTGGCTACAGCCAGGGCGGAGTCGACGGACCTCGTCGTGATGGACGTCGGCCTCCCCGACATGGACGGCCGGGATGCGGTGAAGCAGCTCCGCGCCGGCGGCTTCAAGGCGCCGATCATCATGCTGACCGCGCATACCTCGGAGGCCGACACCGTCGGCGGCCTCGACGCCGGCGCGAACGACTACGTGACGAAGCCCTTCCGCTTCGCGGTGCTGCTGGCGCGCATCCGCGCCCAGCTCCGCGTCTTCGAGCAGACCGAGGACGCCACGTTCGCGGTCGGCCAGTACACGTTCCGCCCGAGCGCGAAGCTTCTCGTCGACCAGGGCGGCTCGAAAATCCGTCTCACCGAGAAGGAGACGGCGATCCTGAAATACCTCTACCGCGCCGGCGATAAGGTGGTGACGCGGGACGTGCTTCTGCACGAGGTCTGGGGCTACAATTCCGGCGTGACCACGCACACGCTCGAAACCCACATCTACCGCCTCCGCCAGAAGATCGAGCGGCGCCCGGCGCAGGCCGAACTGCTCATCACGGAAGGCGGCGGCTACCGCCTCGCACCTTGAACCACCGCCATTCCGGGCGTCCGACGCGGTGAGCCTCGAACGCGACATCGAACTCCTGTCCGGCATTCCGCTGTTCTCCGACCTCTCCGGGGACCAGCTCCGGCTGATCGCGTTCAGCTCGGCGCGGCGCGAAATGGATGCCGGCCAGCACCTCTTCATCAAGGGCGATCCGGCGCTTTCCGCCTTCGTGGTGGCGTCGGGCTCGATCGGCCTGTCGACGCCCCTGGCGCCGGACGAGGTCGAGATCTGCGGGGCCAGCCAGATCATCGGCGAGCTCGCCCTCTTCGTCGAATCGAAGCGGCGCGTGACGGCGACGGCCAGGGAGCCCTCCGGGGTCGTCGAGATCACCCGCCAGCTGATGCGGCGCATGCTGACCGAATACCCCGATCTTGCCGCAAAGCTCCACGCGCGCCTGTCGGACCGGTTGCTCGGCACGGTCGGCGAACTCCAGCGCGTCCAGGACCGGCTCCTGACGATCCGGTGAGCAGATAGCGCTGCGCGGGGCGCCATGCGCGTCCGGTGGCGCCTGCCTGCGGGCTGCCCGCTGTCTCTCGTCTCGAGGTGCAGGGTCGCGCCATCTCGTTTGGACCGCTCGCCCTTGCGGATAGTTCCAAGCCTGTGCGTGGTTTGACCTTCGGGCATTGCGGCGGGACAACGGGCGGGGCAGGTCTCTCGCATCGTGGCCGTCTCCGAATCCCTTCCGCCTCCGCGCGGGCCGTTCACCCGCGCTGGCACCGCCCTGGTCCGCCTCGGGCTCGACCGGCCGGCGGCGCTCGTCGCGTGGACGATCGTCATCGGCACGCTGCTGCGGCTGGTGACGGCGGCGCTCTACGGCTACGGCAATGGCGAGGGTTACTACCTCGCGACCGCCCGCCATTTCGCGCTCTCCTATTTCGACCAGCCGCCGCTGTCGCTGTGGATCGCGCACGCCACGATGGCGCTGACCGGCTCGGAAGAGCCGCTCGTCCTCCGCCTGCCCTTCATCCTCATGTTCGCCGGCACGACCTGGCTGATGTTCCGGCTCGGCGCGCTCCTGTTCGGCGCGAGGGCGGGGGCGTTTGCGGCGCTTCTCCTCAATGCCTCGCCGGTGTTCACCGGGATGGCGGGCGTCTGGGTGCAGCCGGACGGGCCGCTGATGCTGTTCCTGGTAGCGACGATGCTGTACGTCGCGCGCCTCGCGCTGGCGCCGGAGGGCGCGCGGACGCTGCGCCTCTGGGTCGCCGCCGGCATCTGCCTCGGCCTTGCGATGCTGGCGAAATACCACGCGGCGCTGGTGATCGCGGGCGTGGTCATCTTTGCCGTCACGAGCCCGGCGCACCGGCGCTGGTTCCGCGAGAAGGGGCCGTATCTGGCGGTGCTGATCGCCGCGCTCCTGTTCGCGCCGGTCGTCATCTGGAACGCGCAGAACGACTGGGTGTCGTTCGGCTTCCAGTCGGGCCGCATCATCGAGAGTTTCGGTCTCCACCCGGAATGGCTCGGCCGGATGATCCTCGGGCAGATCCTCTACATCGGCCCGTGGGTGTTCGTGCCGATGGTGCCAGCCTTCGTCGCGGCGGTGCGGCGCGGGCGAAGCGACCCGCGCGGCTGGCTGCTGTGCTGCTCGGCCTTCCTGCCGGTGGTGGTCTTCACGGCGGCATCGCTGTGGGCGCCGCTCGGCTGGCACTTCCACTGGCAGGCGCCGGGCTATCTGATGCTGTTCCCGCTGGTGGGGGCGGCTGTCGTCGGCTGGGCGGAACGGCGCACGGTGCGCACGGGGCGATGGCTCCTCGGTTCGGCGATCGCTGCGGCGCTGGTTCTCATCGTGTTCACCACCCAGTCGGCGTTCGGGTGGCTGCGCGCCCTGGTGCCGGACCGCATGGCGGCCGAATTCTCCTATGTGTCCGACCCGACGCTCGAAGGCCTCGACTGGAACGAACTCCGCAAAGCCTTCACGGCGAACGGCCTCCTTGGCGCGCCCCGGACCTTTGCCGTAGCGCCCATGTGGCATCTCGCCGGCAAAGTCGACGTCCAGCTCGGTCGGGACATGCCGGTGGTCTGCCTCTGCCGGGACCCGCGGAACATCGCGTTCGGCTGGGACCACCGCGATTTCGCGGGCTGGGACGCGGTCATCGTCATCCCGCCCGGCTATGTCGACGATGTGGCGGCGACCTATGGCGCATACTTCACAACCATCGAGGCGCTGCCGCCCGTGGAAGTCCGCCGCGGCGGTCTGACGGAGATCGTCCTCGGCCTCCATCTTGCGAGGGGCTACACGGGCGGCTACCCCTTGCCGCTGCCGCCTTAAGGGAGGCCTCCCGTGGCCGATGCCTCGAAACGCCTCGACGCCAAGGACGAGCCGCGCCGGCCGCGCCCGCGCGCGTCGGCCTTCAGCCGGCGGCTCGCCCTCGAGGGGGGGCGCAGCGCGACGCTGGCGGCGCTCCTCCTGTTCCTGCTCGGCTTCCTGCCGCTGCCCTTCGGCAGCCTTGCCACGCTGGCCTTCCTCCTCGCCGGTCTCGTCGCCCTGGTCGAGGTGCTGGTCCGCCGCGTGCCGTTCCGGTTCGCCGGGGGCGTCCGCTTCGCCGTCATCACCGCGTTCGCCTACTACGCGGTGGATGCTGCCGCGGTGATCTTCTACGGCGACCGCGGCAGGGCGTGGATGCCGGCGGTCGAATCGATCCACTTCCTGCTGTTCCCGTTCGTACTCGCCGTCATCGCCAGCGTGCGCGATTCAGATCCGCTGCGCCTCTTCGTCATGGGCGCCCGGATCGGTGCGATGGCCGGGTTTGCCATTGCGCTCGTGCAGGCCGTCGACAGCATCAACCGCGTCGTCGGCGGAATGATCAATCCAATCCCCTTCGGATCGACGGCCGCCCTCTTTGCCTTCATCAGCCTCGTCCGCGTCGGCGAGGAAGGCCGCGCCGGGCGGGTGCTCGCGGTCGCTGCCTTTGCGGCGGGGCTCGGGGCATCGCTGCTGTCGCAGTCGCGGGCGGGCTGGATGGCGGTGCCGGTCCTTGCGATCGTCGTCATCGCCTATTTCGCCGTACGCTACGGGCGGCGGACCGCGCTTCTTTCGGGCCTCGCGCTTGCGGCCATCGCCATCATCGTCGGCTTCCTCGGTCGCGGCGCGCTGAACGAGCGAATCGAGGAAACGGTCGCGATGTTCCGGAATTTCGAGTTCGGCCAGGAGCGGGACACCAGAGCACCCGAATACTCGCTCGACCAGCGGGCGCTGATGCTGGTCTACGGCGCCGAGGTCTTCGTAGACCGTCCGCTCCTCGGCTACGGGCCGCACAATGCGGTCGCGGCGGTCCAGGCACGCGCTGCCGGGGACGGCAATACGATCGACGTCTTCGGGCACCTCCACAACGAGATGCTGACGGAAGCCGTCGGCAACGGCATCGTCGGTCTCGTGACGCTGTTCCTCATCCTTGCGGCGCCGCTTGTCGTGGCGCTCCGTTCAACGCGAGACGACCGCTACGCGGCGCGCATTGCCATCGCCGCGTTGCTCACCGCAAGCTGGCTGGTATTCGGCCTCACCGGCCAGACCTTCCGCCATGACATCAGCAACACCGTCTATCTCGGCATTCTTCTCGCGCTCGCCGCCGACGCGGTGCGGAGCGCACGGACTGCCGCAGCCGTCAGGCCCAACGGCTGAGCGCGGACCTTCGGGTCGCGCTGCGCCGAACCTGAAGCGCAGGCTTTCCAGTCCGATGACGGGTCGAGCCGCTGGCGCCGCCGGTCGGGGCGCGGGGTCGCCGGTGTGGAAGCCTTCGGGGCCGCCGCGCCGGGGCGGACCGGCGGCCGCGCGGGGCAGCCGCCGATCCGTGTGTCAGGCGTCGGCGATCAGCATCTGGAGCTTCTGGAGACGCACCGCCATGTCCTCGCCATAGGCCAGGGTGCCGACGAACCGGCCATTCCTGTCCATCAGGTAGACGGACGCGGTGTGGTCGATCGTGTAGCCGCCGTTCTCGAGCGGGATCTTCTCGTAGTGGACGCGATAGCCGCTCGTTGCCGCCGCGATTTCCTCGCCGGTGCCGGCAAGTCCGACGATCCGCGGATCGAACACCGAGGTGTACGCCGCGACCTCCTCGGGCCCGTCCCGCTCCCAGTCCACCGACACGAACAGGACGTTCAGCCTGTCCGCGTCGGGGCCAAGCTGCCCGAGCAGCACCGACAGTTCGTACAGCGTCGTCGGGCAGACGTCCGGGCAGAAGGTGAAACCGAAGAAGATCACCGTAGGCTTGCCGAGGGCGTCGGCATCGGTGAAGCGGTTGCCGGTCTCGTCGGTGAGCACATAGGGCCCACCGATGAGGTTGGCGTCCTCGATCACGCGGGTCTCGCCGAGCGCGGGGCGCGGCGTCGGGCGTTCCCGGAGCAGCAGAAACGCCGAGATGGCTACCACGAAGATGGCAAGGCCGCCGAAGACCGCAACGAGGAGTGGGCGCATCAATGCGCCGCTCCTGCCGGCGGGTGGT
>CAXNGA010000037.1:0-9573 GCA_964201375.1 Kaistiaceae bacterium | reverse complement strand
CGGGTAGCACCCTAGGGAATCGGCCCGGTGCCCTTTATCGGCTCTCGGCCGGGCAGGGCAGGTCCTTACCAATCTCGTCTTTGCCGGGCTTGACCCGGCAACCCATGATGAGGCGCATCACGGCCGTTCGATGAGGCGGGCTTGCTTCCAAGCTCGGAGCGAGAGGCCCGTCATCATGGGTCCCCGGGTCAAGCCCGGGGAAGACGAGTTTGGGAGCGTCTCGCGCCAATGGCAGCGGCTACGAGCCCGCGGTGTCACGCTACCCTGCTGGGAAGAGTGGCAAAGGGGACACGGCCCACAGGTTCAGATCAGCAGCGCTTCCTGCTCCGCAACCGGCTGCAACTGCTGCCGCACCGGCGCGAAACTGCGCCGGTGGTGAATGCAGGGGCCGTGTGACTGGAGGGCGGCGAAATGGGCGGGCGTCGAGTAGCCCATGTGCTGCTCGAAGCCGTAACCGGGGAACGCCTCGCCGAGATTGCCCATCAGCCGGTCGCGCGTGACTTTCGCCACGATCGAGGCCGCGGCGATCGACACCGAGCGTCCGTCGCCGCCGATCAGCGCCTCGGCCGGACACGGCAGCCAGGGCGGCAGCATGTTGCCATCGACGAGGACGTGCTGCGGGGTGCGCGCGAGGCCACGCAGCGCCTGGCTCATCGCCCACAGCGACGCCCGGAGGATGTTCATCCGGTCGATGCGCTCGCGGCTGGCGATCGCCACCGAGACGATGCCGCGCTCCATGATCTTCTCGTAGAGCCCCTCGCGGTCCGCCCGTGTGAGGACCTTCGAATCGTTGAGGCCTTTTGGAAATTTCCGGCCGTCGAACATGACCGCGGCGACCACGACAGGCCCCGCGAGCGGGCCGCGGCCGACCTCATCGACGCCGGCCACCCACTCGGCGCCACGCTTCCGCGCGCGGCGCTCGAAGAAGTCCGTCGGCGACGGGGCTTGGTCGAACTGGAGGAGCGAATCGGTCTGTTTGGAGCGCGGCATTCGCCGCATCGTGGCGGGGCGGGACGCGGCGCGCAACGGAGTGGGAGTCGCGCGACTTCACCACCACCGCTCATCCCCGCGCAGCCGGGGACCCATCAACAGAAGAATGTCGGGCCGGAGGCGATACTGCGAAAAAGGGATGGGTCCCCGCCTGCGCGGGGACGATCGGGTTTCCTGCCGCAGCGCGATCGCTAGGCCGCCGCGGCCATTTCCTGGCGCACGATGGCGCGGAGGTCGTCGATGGGACGGCGGATGCCGGCGGATTCGAGGTGCCAGAAGGTCCAGCCATTGCAGGCCTCGAGGCCCTGCACCAGCGCGCCGACGCGGTGGATCGAGCCTGACGTCGAGCCCCATTGCAGCGACCCGTCCATGCGGACGATTGCCTCGTTCTGCCCGTTGGCGTCGGTGAGCACGGTGCCCGGTGCAATCAGCCCGGCCTCGATGAGGCTGCCGAAGGGAACGCGCGGCTCGGCGCGCTTGCCGCGGGTCGTGCCGATCGAGACGAGGTCGGCGGGCTCGACGCCGGCGATGCGGGCGGCGGCTGCCTCGACATAGTCCCCTTCCCGCTCGATGCCGATGAAGTGGCGGCCGAGCTTTTTCGCCACGGCGCCCGTCGTGCCGGTGCCGAAGAAGGGATCCAGAACGACGTCTCCGGGGTTGGAAGAGGAAAGGAGCACGCGATAGAGGAGCGCCTCGGGCTTCTGTGTCGCGTGGACCTTCTTGCCGTCGACCTTCAGGCGTTCGCCGCCGGTACACAGCGGCAGCGTCCAGTCGGAGCGCATCTGGAGATCGTCGTTGAACACCTTGAGGGCGTCATAATTGAAGGCATAGTTCCGCGCGCCGGCATCACGGCTCGCCCAGATCATCGTCTCGTGGGCGTTGGTGAAGCGGCGGCCACGGAAGTTCGGCATCGGGTTCGACTTCCGCCACACGACATCGTTGAGGATCCAGAAGCCGAGATCCTGCAGGATCGCGCCGACGCGGAAGATGTTATGGTAGCTGCCGATTACCCAGAGCGTCCCGTCGGGCTTCAGCGCGCGCCGCGCCTGGAGGAGCCAGGCGCGCGTGAAGGCGTCGTAGTCGGCGAAGCTCGAGAAGCGGTCCCAGGCGTCATCGACGCCGTCGACCTCGGACTGGTCGGGCCGGGTCAGCCGGCCTTCGAGCTGGAGATTGTAGGGCGGGTCCGCGAACACGAGGTCGACCGACCCCGGCGGCAGCTTCTCCATCTCGGCGATGCAATCGCCGTGGATGATCCTGTCGACGCCGATTTGACCGGCAGCGCCGTGCTTCTCTCTCGCCATCCAACAAGCCCCGGGCTACGCAGAACAATGCCGCGGGATGCGGCTTCGGGTAGCCCGCATGGTTACCGAACACGCCTAATGGCGGCCTAAGAAGCATGGTTAGCGAAGTGCTACCTGAGAACTCCGCGCCGGATTGCGAAGGGATGACAAGGCCTTGACGTTCCTTCGAAAGATGCTGCCCAAAACGATGGCCGCGATGGTGGGCCTGCTGGCGGCCATTCCCGCGGCCCGTGCGGCCGACGTGATGGTTCTTTTCGATGGCTCGCGATCGTCCAGCGTGGCGATCGGCGGCACGTCGAAACTCAACATCGCGCGGAACGCGTTCGGCGCCGTGCTCGCGGGCGCGCCGGCCGATTTCCGCGTCGGGGTCGCGGTCTATGGCACCGTCGCCGACAGCTGCTCGGCATCGTCGCACCGCATCATCCAGGCGCCCGGCACCCCCACCCAGTCGATTTCGGCAGCTGGCGAAATCTCGCCGATCGGCCGCGGCCCGCTCGCGGAGGGCGCGGTGACCGCGGCTGCGGCGTTCGCCGACCCGGATGCGCCGGCAACGCTGATCATCATCACCGACAATGAGGACAATTGCGCGCCCGACCCCTGCGCCGTGATCTCTGCGCTGCACGAGCGGATGCCGAACCTCGTCATCTCCATCCTCGGGCTTGGCCTACCCTCCGACGAGGTGAGCACCCTCTCCTGCTTCGCCGAACTGACGGGCGGCGTCCTCCTCCGCGCCAATGACGCCGCCGGCTTCCGGGCGAACCTTGCGGAGGTGCTCGAAGCCGCATGGGCGGTGCCCGTGCCGCCCCCCGAGCCGCTGCCGACGGCAAGCCTCGTTGTTCCGGACGGCGTGATCCAGGGCCAGCCCTTCGAGCTCGCCTATGCGGGACCGCTCGGCGAGGGCGACCAGATCCGCATCTCCTGGTACGGCACGGCGCCGGACGCCCGGCTCGTGGGCGCGTTCGTGAAGGCCGATGGCGGGCCGGTGATGCTGACAGCGCCAGCCGAGCGCGGCGCATACGAAATCCGATACTGGAACGCCGAGCGCCGCATGGTGCTGGCAAGCGCGCGGCTCAGCGTCCGGGAGATCGCCGCCAGCATCGACGCGCCCGACCGGGTGCAGCAGGGTGGCGTGATCGTCGTCCACTGGACGGCCCCGCTCCAGAACGGCAACACGGTTCAGCTGGCCGAGCCGCTCGCACCGATCGACCGGCCGCTTGCGGAGGAGCCGCTCCGCCGCAATGAATCGACCGTGACCTTCCTCGCGCCGGCCACTCCCGGCCGCTACGAAATCCGGCTCGTCCGGCCGGAGCCGCCCGCCCCGGTCGGCGCGATCCGCGGTGCGCCGGAGGAGCGCATCATCGCGACGCAGACGATCGACGTCATTCCAGCGGCGGTCATGATGGAGCCCGACGCCGGTATCCTCGCCGGGGCGCAGTTCGGCGTACGCTGGACCGGTCCGGGTGGACCGAACGACGAAATCCGGCTCGCGGCAGCCGGCGCGCCGTCCGGGGCGAAATTGGCCGTTGCCCGTATCGACACGGATGCCGTTACCTTCGTCGCTCCATTCCCGGCTGGCGGCTATGAGCTGCGCTACTGGTCTGCGGCGCTGTCGGCGGTGGTCGCCACGGTTCCGATCACCGTCTCAGCTCCGTCGGCAACGCTCGATGCGCCGGCCGAGATCGCGGCGGGAGCGACGCTCACCATCGACTGGACCGGCCCTGGTGTCCCCGGTGACCTGATCGTGATCGCCGCCGCGGGCGCACCGGATGCGGATGCCCTGGCGACGGTGCGTGTGTCGGCCTTCGGCCGGGCCGCCATCATGGACGCCCCCGTGGTTCCCGGCGCCTACGAGCTTCGCTACGTCGCTGGCGGGGCGGCCGTGCTTGCACGCCAGCAGATCACGGTCGCCGCCTCGGAGGTCGCGATGTCGGTGGCGGGGCCGATCGTGGCGGGAGCGCCGTTCACCGTGACCTGGACCGGCCCCGCCGGCCAGTTCGACGAGATCCGCCTGTCGCCGGTGCTCGACGATGCGGGCCGCGCAGTGGCGAGCGTCCGGATCATCGCCGGCACGCAAGCCATCCTCACGGCGCCGGCGGAGCCGGGCGCCTACGTGCTGAACTATTTCGGCGGTTCGGCGGGGCTCGTCCTCGGCGCCATCCGGATCGAGGTGACGTGCAGCACATGCGCCACCGCGCCGATCACGGAGGCGCCCCTGCGGCCATAGGGATCACGAAGCGTCGCCAGCGCTACCCCTGATCGATCCCGACCATCACGCGATAGAAGGTCCCGACGGTTGGCGGGGGGGCGACGATCGAATCGGTGACTCGGAAATCCTGGCCGAAGGTCGGCGCGGCGAGGGTGCCGGAGATGGCGAAGTCGCGCGTCGAGACGACGGTGCCGCCGTCGCCGACGATCGCTGCCCGCAGCGTATCGCGGACCGTGCCGGCCTGGGCGGCAGGACCGCCTGCGAACCGGCCATAGACGTCGATGTTCACCGAGATGACGTCGTTGAGAATCGAGCAGGTGCGCGACACTTCGAGGATGCCGACCTGGTAGCGGATTCGCGACGGGTCGGTGGTGTTGCTGCCGCTGTAGACGACGCGCGCCTGTGCGCCCGACTGAACGACGATCGCCGGACAGCCGGGCCCTTCATAGGACCGCGCTTCGGGCACAGCGGTCTCGACGGCAGTCGTGCCGACGCATCCGGACAGGAGCAGCGCGGCCACGAAAGGTGCCGCCACAAGGGGCGAAGGAACTCTGCGCGACATCTCGTACCTCGCTGGTCCGATCCGGAACTGGCCGCCCTTATAGCAAGGGTCAAAACGATTGACGACCTCGCCCGTTCGGGCATTTGTTGCCGCCGCATGGCGACCCCGCTAGGGTCGCGCCACATCCCTTCGATCTGCCGGAGTTCGGCCTTGGACTATTTCAGCACGCGCGGACGGGCGCCGAAGCTCGGCTTTGCCGACGTGCTTCTTGGCGGCCTGGCGCCCGACGGGGGACTCTATCTCCCGTCGGTATGGCCGACGATCTCCGGCAAGGAGATCGCTGCCTATGCGGCGATGCCCTATGCGGACGTGGCGGCAGATGTGGTCTCCCGCTTCACCGGCGGCGACATCCCGCAGGATGTCCTCGTCTCGATGTGCCGCGAGGCCTATGCCGGCTTCGCCCACAAGGCGGTGGCGCCGCTCGTCCAGTCGGGTCCGAATGCCTGGATCCTCGAGTTGTTCCACGGTCCGACGCTCGCGTTCAAGGACCTCGCCATGCAGCTCCTGGCGCGGCTGATGGACCATGTCCTCGACGTGCGCGGACGGCGGGCAACGATCGTCGGCGCGACGTCCGGCGACACCGGCAGCGCCGCCATCGAAGCCTTTCGCGGCAGCGGCAAGGTCGACATCTTCATCCTGTTCCCGAAGGGCCGCACGTCGGAAGTACAGCAGCGCCAGATGACGACGGTCGCGGACGACAACGTCCACGCCATCGCCATCGAAGGCTCGTTCGACGACTGCCAGGCGCTGGTGAAGGCCCTCTTTGCCCGCGACCGGTTCCGCGAGCGCGTCTCGCTGGCGGCCATCAACTCGATCAACTGGGCCCGGATCGTCGCGCAGACGGCGTACTATTTCAGTTCCGCCGCGTCGCTCGGCGCGCCGGGCCGCAAGGTGTCCTACATCGTGCCCACCGGCAATTTCGGCGACGTCTTCGCCGGCCATGTCGCGCGGCGGATGGGGCTGCCGATCGACCGCCTCGTGATCGCCACCAACCGGAACGACATCCTCGCCCGCACCTTCGAGGAAGGACGCTACGAGGTCCGCGGCGTCATCCCGACCGAATCGCCGTCGATGGACATCCAGATCTCGTCCAACTTCGAGCGCCTGCTGTCCGAGGCGCTCGACCATGACGGGGCCGGCGTGGCGCGCCTGATGCACGGGCTGTCACAGAGCGGCGCGTTCTCGATCCCCGACGGCGCGATGAACCGCATCCGCGGCGAGTTCTCGGCCGACCGTGCCGACGAGGCAGAGGCCGCCGACGCCATGGCGGCGGCGTGGCACGGATCGGGCTACCTCGCCGATCCGCACACCTCGGTGGCACTTGCCGTCGCAGGCCGCATTCCCGCCACCGACGTTCCGATGGTCACGCTCGCGACGGCCCATCCGGCGAAGTTCCCGGCCGCGGTCGAGGAAGCGACGGGGGTCCGCCCCCCGCTTCCCGCACATCTCCGTGACCTCTTCGAACGGCAGGAGCGCTATACCATCCTTGCCAATGACGTTCGCGCGCTGGAGCACCATATCGAGGCGCGCGCCCGTGCCGCCACCCTAGAGGCCTGACCGTTCCATGACCGTCGAAATCTCCCGCCTTCCCTCCGGCCTCACCGTCGCCACGCAGCGGATGGAGCATCTCCAGAGCGCGTCGCTCGGTATCTGGGTCGGAGCAGGCTCGCGTTCGGAGACCGAGGCCGAGCACGGCATCGCCCACCTCCTCGAGCACATGGCATTCAAGGGGACGCAGCGGCGGGACGCGATCGCGATCGCCGAGGAGATCGAGGCCGTCGGCGGCGAACTGAACGCCTCGACCAGCGTCGAAATGACGAATTATTACGCCCGCGTTCTCAAGGACGACCTGCCGCTGGCGATGGACATCCTGTCGGACATCATGGTCAATTCCGTGATCGACGAGGAGGAGCTGTCGCGCGAGCGCCACGTGGTGGTCCAGGAGATCGGCGCTGCGCTCGATACGCCGGAAGACCTCGTCTACGACTTCTTCTCGGAGGCCGCATTCCCCGGCCAGCCGCTCGGCCGGCCGATCCTCGGCACCGAGGCTTCGGTGCGCTCCATGAGCCGCCCGGCGATCATCAACTACCTCGGAAAGCACTATCACGGGCCGTCGATGGTCGTCGCCGCCGCGGGCGCCGTCGACCACGCCGAGGTGGTTGCCCTTGCCGAGGCCGGCCTCGCCTCCCTCTCCTCCGACGCCGCGGTGAAGCCGGTGGCGTCGTTCTACCGTGGCGGCGACCGGCGCGAGACGCGCGACCTCATGGAGGCGCAGATCCTACTCGGCTTCGCCGGCCGCTCGTTTGCTTCGCCCGACTACTACGCCGCGCAGATTCTCTCGACGGCGCTCGGCGGCGGCATGTCCTCGCGCCTCTTCCAGGAGGTGCGCGAGAAGCGCGGGCTCTGCTACTCGATCTACGCCTTCCACTGGGCGTTTACCGATGGCGGCATCTTTGGCATCCACGCCGCCACGGGCGAAGGCGACGTGGACCAGCTGATGCCGGTCGTGCTGGGCGAAGTCGAGCGCATCGCGCACGATCTCACGGAGGCGGAACTCAACCGCGCCAAGGCACAGCTCAAGGCCGGCCTCCTGATGGCGCTCGAGAGCCCC
This sequence comes from Kaistiaceae bacterium, assembly GCA_964201375.1. GTDB lineage: Bacteria > Pseudomonadota > Alphaproteobacteria > Rhizobiales > Kaistiaceae > JADLGL01. The sequence continues at coordinate 1,903 of CAXNGA010000037.1, read as the reverse complement.
GTTGCCCGCGCCGGCCAGATGGCACGGCAGATCCTCATCCACGGACGAACGCTCGATGTGAAGGAGATCGTCCAGAAGATCGACGCCGTGGACGTCGAGACCGTCCGGCGCCTTGCCGGCACGATGTTCACCGCCACCACTCCCACGCTCGCGGCCATCGGCCCGGTGAAGGGCCTCATCCGCCACGACGACCTGACGCGCCGCCTCGGCGCGCCGGCCGCGGCGGCCTGACGGAGATGTCCCTTGGCCTTTCTCCGGAGCGTTCCGCCTCCTCCCGCAGCGGGCACCATCCGCGGCGAGAAGGTGGTGCTCCGGCCGCCGACCATGGCGGACTACCAGCAATGGTCGATGCTGCGGGCCGAGAGCCGGAAATTCCTGGCGCCGTGGGAACCGATCTGGCCGGCAGACGAACTGTCGCGCCTCGGCTATCGCCGACGCATCAAGCGCTATCACCGCGAGATGCGGGAGGGCTCGGGCTACCCGTTCTTCGTCTTTTCCGCCGACGGCGTCGCGCTCCTCGGCGGCCTGACGCTGTCTCAGATCCAGCGCGGAGTCACCCAGTCGGGGGCGCTCGGCTACTGGATGGGCGAGCGCCACGCCGCTCGCGGCTACATGAGCGACGCGGTCCGGACCCTGATTTCCCACGCTTTCGACACGCTTCGCCTCCACCGGATCGAGGCCGCGTGCCTGCCGCACAATGCGGCGTCGATCCGTCTCCTGGAAAAGGTCGGATTCAACCGCGAAGGCTACGCGCGCAGCTATCTCTGCATCGACGGCCGGTGGCAGGATCACCTTCTGTACGCGATGGTGAATGACGACCCCCGGCGATAGGTGCGGGCGCGGTTTGGGCTTGTGACGCCCGGCCATGGTCAATAAACACTTCTGATCGAAGGTTGGAGGGTCGGTCGCCCCCGTGCGTCGGATACTGATTCTCGCCGCCGCGTTGATGGCGGCCTTCGTCTCGGCGAACCCTGCGCGTGCGCTCGAAACCGTCGCGGTCCCGCTTGATGGCCGCACGCTCGACCTCACGCCGGTGCTCGACCCGTATCGCAATGTCCAGGGGCCAGAGATCGTCATCCAGGCGGCGCCCGATGCGATGGGCCTCACACGTCGCGTCGGCGTCGACGCTGCGGACCCCAATGCGCAGATCAGCCACTGGGCAACGTTCGCGCTGGTGAACAACGGCGATTCGCAGATCGACCGTCTTCTCGTTGCCCCGCATTTCCGCCTTGCCGGCTCCGGGCTGATCTGGCCCGACCTCGGCGGCTCGCGCATCATCCAGGTCGCATCGACCGGCGCCCTCGAGCCGCCGCGCGAGCCGAACCAGGAAGCCGACGTCTTCAGGATCACGCTCGACCCCGGCTCGATCGTCACCTTCATCGTCGAGCTGAGGACGGGCGAACTGCCGCAGCTCCAGCTCTGGGAAGCCGACGCCTACAAGGACGCCATCAACAGCTACACGCTGTTCCGCGGCATCGTGCTGGGCATCTCGGGCATGCTGGCGCTCCTTTTGACGGTGGTGTTCGTGGTGAAGGGCACAGCGCTATTCCCGGCGGCGGCTGGCCTTGCCTGGGCGGTGCTGATCTACCTCTGCATCGACTTCGGCTTCTGGAACCGCGTGGCGCAGCTCCAGCCCGGCGACGACCATATCTGGCGCGCCGGCGCCGAAGTCCTCCTTGCGGCGACGCTGGTCATCTTCACCTACACCTACCTCCACCTCGGCCGCTGGCACGTGCGCTACTCGCACGCCACGATCGGATGGATCATCGGGCTGGTCGCCGTCCTCGGCATCGCGTTGATCGAGCCCTCGGTCGCAGCCGGCATCGGAAGGCTGTCGTTCGGCGGCACGGTCGTCCTCGGCTTCGTGCTCATCATCTATCTTGCCATCAAGCGCGGCTTCGAC
>CAXNGA010000036.1:0-9814 GCA_964201375.1 Kaistiaceae bacterium | reverse complement strand
GGCGGACCCGTCCATATAGCTCCACGCCCTTCATCCCTCCGCCCCCGCCCATGACGGGCAAAGGACTTACCAACTGCCGGAATTTTACTCCGGCGCGGCCGGCCATTCCGGCCGCTTCAGTGAGGGATTTTGTCTCCGGCGTTCACAGTGGTCAGCCGCAGGTCCGGGCGGTGGATGGCGCGAGGGCCGCTCTCGCGCGACGGGAAGATTCACGAGGACGCGACCGCTACGGCGCGGAGGTGCGGTAGCCCATCGCGCGCTTGCGGAGCGCCCCCCATCTCCTGGCGCAGCGAGACCTCGGCGCGTTGGCCGATGGTGCCGCTCTTGACGATCGGAGTACGCAGCAGGTTGAAGGCGCGCTCGACGATGATCGGGTCGACCCTCGAGAGGCCCGGGCTCGGAGGATGCGAGGCCGTCCCGCGGAAGCCCATTGAGATTTTGTTCCTATTCTGTTCTCTTCCCCGTTGGGCAGCAGGGGGTGGAATGGAACTCGAGAACCTCGGCCAGGCGTGGGACGCGGGCTATCAGATGCGAGCCAGGTGCGACTGGGGAAAGCGCCGTGAAGGCCTGAAGTCTGTTCGGGCCTGCGGCATGCGGTACGAACTCGACGTCCAGACGATGCTCTGGACCAGGGGCCGGGACTTTCCCGTCTCGGCCCTCTCCTCTCGCCTGAAATGCCCCTGGTGCGGATCGCGGTTCGTGGCGGTCACGCTGATCCCGCCGGTTGGCGCTCCCTCCTCAATGCCTGTCCGACTGCTCGCGGGGCGCTGAAGGGTAAGTCGCTTCCCCGGACAGTGCTCGAGGCCACGCTGGCCGGATGGCAGAACATCGAGATCAGGTGCGTTTGCGGGCGCGATCACACCGTGACGCTGGCGGCCATCAGCCCTCACGGTACCGATCTCGTTGCCTACGCCCGCCGGCTCCGATGCAAGACCTGCGGCGCTACGCCGGGTCCGTGCGGCTGCCTCGGCGGCTGATCACGCCGGACGGGCCGAAGACCGTGACTGGGCCAATCGCTGGCATATATCGAGGCTGAGAAAGGGGCAGGGCTTCCATGCTCCCCCCGGCGATCCTTGTGAATCGGCTTCATGGGCACTAGCGTCGCCCAGGGGACGCTGGGGATGATGCTTATCGGTCAAGGACAATCGCTGCGGCGCCGCATGGCGCTCCGCGCGGGCGCCTTGATGCTGGCGCTCCTTCTTTCGCATAGTCAGGCTCTTGCTCAAGGCATCGAACGATTTGGGGCGTTCTCGGTAGACACAGCCCGCCCGGACGCCATCCGCCTTCTGGACTACATTGACGACTCTGCAGTAGTCGATTTCAGACGAGCGCTCACTACTTTCCCGAACCTAACCACCATCATCCTCGATAGTCCTGGTGGGTTGGTAAACAACGCCCTGGTGATCGCAGACATCGCCTTCGAGCGGGGGATGTCCACGGTAGTCCCACAGCAGGCGCAATGCTTCTCAGCTTGCGTCTACATCTTCCTGGCGGGCCACTCCCGGCTGGCCCTCGGGCAGCTTGGCGTCCACCAGATGTCGGCCGACAACGATCTCCCTGACGCTCGTGTCCAGGAGACGCTCGCGAATGTCATGGAGGCGCTGAACAAGTTCGGAACTCCGTTCGAAATCATTGCCCTCATGCTGCGCACCAATGCCGACGACATTCGCGTGCTCACGGCCCGAGAGCTTCGAGATTGGGGCGTAAACAGAGACGCAACTGCCCTCGCCGAGGTGAACCGACCCGCGACCGTTCCTCCCGCACACGACCTGCCCGCCAACGCTGACGCTCCTAGGACCACGGCCCCGGCGGATCGGCCCGCCCCGACGCTGGCTATCCTCTACGAAGAGGGCGCGCCCGGTGCTGCGACGCCGGCGCTGGAAGCAACGATCGCCTGGCGGCTCGTGAACGATCCAGCCGGTCCGATTATCGCGGCTACCATCGAGGTGCCGGAGCGGCACATGTCGATCGCGTTTTCCATCCAGGAGAACCACAACGCGGCCCTCGCGTTCAGTCACGAAATCGACTTCCTCGTGACGGCGGATCGCAACTACACGCCCCCCGCTGGCGGCGTAGCATCCATTGCGCAGCTCGCCGTGAAGACCACGGAGGATGCGATCGGTCAGCCTCTCGTCGGCGAGTCGTATGCGCTGCCGCCGGATTTCTTCTGGATCGAACTCGATCCGGCCGCGGAGAGCGAGAACCTGACCCGGCTCCGCAGCCTCGAATGGTTCGACCTCGGCATCGTCTATGCCAATGGCCAGCGGGCGATCCTGACCTTCCAAAAGGGCCTCGACGGTCAGCAGGTCTTCCAGGAGGCGTTCGCCGCCTGGGCGGCGGCCCCCCCGGGCGCGATCGCAGCGCCGGCTATTACCCCAAGAGACACGCCAGCTGCGAACACGATCGCCCCAGCTGGTTGGTATGTCCAGCTCGCGTCGCAGACCTCTGAACGCGCAGCCCGGGCCGATATTCTGGCCTTTCGTTCACGGGTGCCATTGCTGCTTGGACCTCTAGGAGCCGTCATCCCCACGGCCATGGTCGGAGGCGTCGTCCGCTATCGGGTGCAATTCGGTCCGACGGCTGGCCAATCCGAGGCGATGTCTCTCTGTGGCAGCCTTCGAGCCGCAGGCATCGACTGCGTCGTTGCCTACAATTCTTTGTCGTCGCCGGCGGCCCCGGCCGTCGACGCCCCCCTTCCCGAAGCTCCGGCAATCACCCTCGCCTTCGAGGACGTCGGCAACCCGATCCTCCTCGCCGTCGCCAATGGCGATGCCGCCGCCGGCGAGCAGGTCGCGATGCAGTGTGCCGGCTGTCACAGCCTTGGCGAGGGCGAGGCCCACCGCTTCGGCCCGAACCTCTACGGCGTGGTCTATGGTCCGGTTGGCGGGAAGGAGGGCTTCACCTATTCGCCCGCCCTCGCCACGCTGCACGACCAGGGCGCCATCTGGACCTATGCCGGCCTCGACGCCTTCCTCGCGAACCCGCAGGCCGCGGTCCCCGGCACGACGATGCCATTTGGCGGCATCGCCGACGCCACCGACCGCGCGAACCTGATCGCCTATGTCCGTACGCTCGCGGCGGAGCCGGTGCCGGTGGCATTGCCAGAAGCACTTCAGCCGACGGCGCATCATTACTACCTGACGACCGCGACCAGCACGGTTTCCGAAAGCGCGGGGCGGTTTCTCATTCAGCTCAACCGAGCATCGGCGACCGTCGCCGAGACTGTCACGGTCAGTGTTCGACCTGATGGTACGAACTCCGGCCTAGGCGATATCGCAGCCTTCCAGGGTGCGCCCTTCATGTTCCCAGCAGGACAACTCACCCGAACAATTCAGATCGCCCTCATCGACGACAACCTTCGGGAACAGGACGAGGCCTTTCTCGTCGAGGCCTTCCACAACGGAATCCTTGTGGCCGGGTCCCGATTCACAATCTTTGACGACGACCGAGTTCTATCGGCTGCAGATATCGCCGAGTTAGCGAGGACCCTCCGCGACGCCGTTGCACGTTGCTGGAACCCGCCGCCCGGCTGGACCAATCCGGCCGAGGTTCGCGTGGTGCTCCAGTTCCGCCTCAACCGCGACGGTACCGTGCAGGGCTTGCCGCAGATCGTGGAGGCGCCGACGGGGCGCTACGCCCAGGCAGCACCCGACAGCGCCCAGCGGGCCGTCTATGTCTGTGCCCCCTACCAGCTCCCCGCCGAACTCTACGACGGTCCGAACGGCTGGCACGAGGTACGGATGACTTTTGACCCTCGAGAGATGTTCTAGGGGGAAGGCCGTAGCGGTGCGTTTCCGCACACCCCGAAGAAGCACCCAGCGGTCGCGTACGTCGCCGGAGCCCCGCAAAATGGTGCGGTAGAGGTTGGTCTCCCCAAAGGCGAGTACTGTCGGCAGCAGGCGAAACGACTCGACAAATTGATTCGCGTGACCAGATTCGGTCCGTGCCTCGTTCCAGCGTCCGTGCCAGGAGCGCGGTCGCTGCTCATGTCATTGCCGCGCCGCGTCTCGCCTTCGTCCAGCCGATGAAGCCTCTCCTCGTGGAGCAGGCGCCGGACGGTGACGGCTGGGTCCACGAGATCAAGCACGACGGCTACCGTACGCTCCTGGCGATAGAGCCAGAGGAGGTCCGCGCGTTCTCTTCCAGCGGCCACGACTGGTCGAACCAGTACCGACGCATCTGCAACGCGGCCGGTCAACTCTACGTCGGCTCGGCGTTGATCGACGGGGAGCTGGTCGTGCAGGACGACCGCGGTGTGTCGGACTTCGAAGGACTTCGCGGCGCTATCGCTCGTGAGCCGCACCGGCTCGTGTTCTTCGCCTTCGACCTCCTGCACCTCAACGGCGAGGACTTGCGTGGCGTCCGTCTGGACGAACGCCGCGGGCTGCTCCGCGAGTTGCTCGGCATGCCCGATCCGCTGTCGCCCATCCAGTTCAGCGAAGCGATCGAGGGGCGAGGGCCGGACGTCTTCGCCGCGGCCGAGCGGATGGGGCTTGAGGGGATCGTCTCCAAGCGCGCCAGCAGCCACTACCGTAGCGGGCCGGCGAAGGCCTGGGCCAAGACGAAGGCCACGACGATCGGCGAGTTCGTGCTGATCGGGTCGAAGCTTGAGGGGAAGGTACCGACGCTGCTGCTCGCCCGCGAGACCGCGACTGGTCTGGTCTACGCCGGCAGTGCCTTCCTCGCGATGTCCGATCCAATGCGTGAGGTGCTTCGGACGACGTGCGAGCGGATCAAGATCGCCCGGCCGGCGGTCGAAGCGCGGTTGTCAGGCGCTTGGTGGTTCCGGCCGGAGCTGCGGATCAGAGTGAAGCACCTCCGCAGCGAAGGCGGCATGCTGCGGCATGCATCCGCCCTAGGGATCGCGCCTTGAAGGAGATCGCCGGGGCCCGGACCCGATGCCGGTTCGTTCTCTAGCCGCAAGCCCTGTTAGCTTACGGTCGTGTCTCAGTTTGAAGTTAGCCGGTGGGGTTGAACAGACGGGCGCAGGCCACGGCTGCTGGAATCTCGGAGTTAGGGTAGTAGTCCCTGACGCAGCTTTGGAACGGCGAGTAGTAGACGTAGATCGCCACCCCTAGGACGATTGCCACGCCGAGGATCAGCGCCCCCTTGACCATGCTCGACCCCCATCAGCCATGAGCGCAACCTAGCACGAGTCGCCGCAAGGGCGGTCGGGCTGAGCAGGAGAAAGGGACAGTGTTCGCCGCGAACAGTGTCCCCTTTTCTTGGTGTGGTGGGGCGCTTTCGGTGTGAAAGCCGCACACTAGAGTCGGAACACCGCCCTTTCACGGCGGTGTCAGGCGGTATGGTTCCATTCCGGGGGAATGGGTATGGCTGTGTGCCGTTGACACGGAGCCATATCAGGCCGCGTGGCCTTCGGTTCGCCTTAGGAGTTGGCGCGCGAACCACGAGGTGGGCTCATGCACGCCGGCGGCCGCGCGGTTTACGTCACGCACCATTTTCGCGGCGACTACATCCTTAAGCCCAAGTCGACGCGTCTGGTACATCCATGATGAGACCTCCACCCAGTCCCAAAGCGGGCTGTCAGTGGTCACCCTGGCAACAGGATGCGGGAAACCCTCTCGTCGGCTTCCATTGGCGTAGAGAGAGATTGCGGCCCGTCCCAGCCCCGTGCGTCTCGCAATATCTCCCGCGTTGACCAGGTGATCCGGCTCTACGCGCTCAATTGCCGCCCCGGCACGCTCAACATCGCGCAGCGCGGAGAGAAGCGCTCCGCCAAACGTCATGGCCTCTCGATCAAACTCCAACACCACCAGCCCCTTCTGAATGGAAATGGTAGCGTCGGCGCATCCGGCTTCGAACAGACGGTCGAAAAGTTCGGCATCGTTCAAATCATCGACCAAGGCCACGACAGTGAGATTATAGGTTCTCATTGATCTACCTCCTCAGTGACAGTCGGGGCACCTGTCCACGGCGCGGACAATGCCCTTCGCATGGTTCTCTGCGTTCTTGGGCGTTGACCATACAGCGACCCTGCAGCCGTCCCTTGACTCCAAGGGACAATAAAGATGACCCCACGCATGACCGTTCGACGGGTGAAGCGTCCACCCTCTTTCCTCGGCGTGCTGCACAGCCGCCTCAATTTCTTTGTTTGGGTGACGCGATCTCGCCATCACGTCACCGCCACAGATAGCTGCCTGTAAACAAATGTCAACGGCGACCGGTTCCTTAGGACCTGGTTGGTTAACGAGTGGTGAATGGAGAGCAACATTGAAAGCCCATTGGGGCTATCGCTTTAGGCGGACCAGATAATGCGCTAATTTAGGATTCACGTTTTTGTACGGCCCTCTCTTGGTAGCCGCGGGTGCCCTCGCGTGGATCAACGCTACAACGTCTTCCATCGACCACAGCCGTCCGTGACGCCAGCGGCCATTGCAGGCGACAACTTATGCGCCTTATGCGTGCGGGTGAAGTTGTAGAACACGAAGAGCGACAGGGCGTGGACGTGGTTGTCCACCTTGTTTGAGAAGGCGTTGCCGAGGCGGGCGAACCGTTTCATCGACATACGCATCGTGAGGTTATGCCTCTCGACGTGGGACGTGCTGACGTGGGCGAAGTCCGGGTTGCCCATCTTGGGCTCCTTGCGAGCGCCTGATGCATCTAGCCTCCCCCGCTGGACCGGCCGTCGGACACCAAGCGCTCGACCTTAACTGGCCGCAGTGGCCGAGACGAAGTCCGCCCAAGCTTGCAGTGCGCGCGCGCGGTCGTCGAGGTAGAGGGCGCGATTATAGACCCCCGCGACGCCTTGCTTTGCCGGACCGATGTGGTTGACCACCGCTTCGACCACGTGCGGCGGGATGCCGAGTTCCTCGTTCATCATCGTCACCATCGTCCGGCGAAGGTCGTGCAGGGTCCAGGGCTTCATCGGGGGCAGCCCGCCGAGCGCCGCTTCCTCCTCCAGCCGCCGGTCAACGCGCTTCTTGGCGCGACTGAACCCCGATGGCGGCGTCTCGCCGGTGGAGCTGAAGACGAGGTCGCCGACCCGGGGGACGGCCGCGAGGATCACCAATGCCTGGCGGGTGAGCGGCACAAAATGGGGACGCCCGTTCTTGGTGCGCGTTCCGGGCAGGCTCCAGGTGGGCTTCGGGCCATCAAGGTCGCGCAGCTCGGACCACCGCATCCCCGCCACCTCGGAGCGACGCTGGCCCGTAAGCAGGAGGATGCGACCCAGGCTCCCGAACAGGCCGCCAACGTTCGCGAAGGCGCGATCGACACGGCCGACCTCATCTCTCGAAAGGGTCCGCTCGCGAGACCGCAGCGGGTGGGGCATCTTCAGGCCATGCGCGGGAGAGGCCTCAATGAGTTCGTGCTCGGCCGCCCACGCGAAGAACTTCCGCAGGTACGCGAAGGCCAGGTTCGCCGCCCCCGGAACTCCGCGGCGGGTGATGGCCTCGATCGCTTCCCGAACGTCCTTGCGCTTGATCTCTTCGAGCGGCCGGCCACGCCAGCGCTCGAAGTCCTTCCCGTTCAGGACGCGGCGATACTCGCCGGCGGTCGACGCTCGCAGGTGGGGCTCCGCGTGACGTTCCAGGAACTGTCCGACGAGGTACTCGAAGGTCGAACGGTCGGCGGCCCCGACTTGCTCCTGCGCCCTGCGCACTGACCGAGGGTCCGTACCCGCGTCGGCAAGCTGAACGGCAGCCCTCGCCAACTCCCGGGCCTCGGCGAGAGACACTGCCGGGTGCCGGCCGAGCGTGACGCGGACGAGGCGACCAGCCCCCCGAACGCGCGTCATGACGAAGAACGACTTCGACCCCGCGTAGGACACCCGCAAGCCGAAGCCGGGGAGCAGCTGGTCGAAATACTCGGCCTGGCCGCTTGCCGGCGGCTTGAGCCGGTCAACGGATGCGGCCGTCAGTCTGGTGGTTGCCATAAGGTAACATAAGGTAACAGAATGGCTCGATATGCACTGTGAGACTATGGTAGGCCGAGAGGGCGCGCAAGAGGCTTATCTGCTGTTTTTGCTGACGAATTGTGTCTGGATCGCGAGGTCGAGCGAGGCTGCGTTGGGTCCGGTGCCCTTACTACGAATCTGAGGGTCAGGAGTTCGAATCTCTTCGGGCGCGCCAACTTTTTCAATGACTTAGCCCCGAGCGCCTTTTCGTCGCCAAGTGTTGGGGTCACTGTGGGGTCACAAATAGATGCCCCGTGCTTCCCCCTCTCGCGACGAAGGCGGCGTCGAAGCCTCACCCGAGGCCGTCGCCTATTGGCGCTCCGAGGTTCTGGCGACGCTGGCGGTTGCCGGGATGCCAGATTCATTTGACGAGGAAAAAGTCATCGGCCGGATAGCGGAGGCGGTCGCTCAATTTGAGCGTGCTCGCGTCGCAGAGACTAATCGCGACGCTCCGTCAAACGAGAGACGTTCAAGGCTTTCTCGCGCGGAGCGTATCGACGGTGCTGCTGAAGCCTTCGGGGTAAGCCCTGAGGCACTCCTCGTGATCGACCGGTGGATCGCGAACAGGCATGGTGGAAGTTCTGCCCCCACGCCCATCCCTTCGTCAGAAGCTTTGGCTTTCCGTAAGATCATCACCGACTTGTTGATGGCGACCTCACTGGAACTCAGACGGAAGGTGGACAGGCGGGATTGGTTCGCGAGAGCTCCCGGCGCCATCCCTCTACTGGTGTCCGGTCTGATTGAGATCTTCCGCGAAGCACGCGGACTACGCCACATCGACTTGCGCGTCGGCGACCCTGCCACCCAAACGAGCTTGGTCTCCTTCTTGGCTTCAGCATGCGACCCTGGTCGTTGGGGCCGCAAGCTCATGAAGGGTCTAAGTGACGCTACTCTTAGAAGGGAAGCCTCTCGCTACCTCGCCCCGTTTCGACAGTTTCGTTCAAAACCTCGCAGGTCCGCGAGGACCTGAGCGAGCCAAGGTCTAACCAGAACTTTAGCAACGGCGGTGAAAGGAGCACCGCCATGCCCGAACCTGCAACCGATCGCATTCTCCCGAAGAGGGCTGTAGTCGCGCTGACGTCGCTGTCCGCCACTACCATATGGCGTTTGGTGCAGAAGGGTGACTTCCCCCGGCCGTCCAAGATTTCGCCGGGCCGGGTCGGTTGGTCGGCTTCCGCAGTCCAGGAGTGGATGGCGCAGCGGATGGCGAAGGGGATCTAGATGCCCCTCTCTCATCGATCCGCCGCAGCCGCCCAAGCGCTCACCGCTCCGGATGCCAACATAGGGTCAGAGCCAGCCGCGGGCGCCGCACGAATTGTCAACGCAGCCGACGCCGACGACTACATCGAGCGAAGGTCTCCTGTGAGCCCCGCGCCCGGCATCGTCGAAGGGCGCCGCGCGGTGATGAGCCTCGACGAAGTCTCCACCCTCGCAAGATCGGTAGACATCGAGGAGGCGGCCGCCCGGATGGGCGTAACGCTCAAGCGGGTATCGAGCCGCGAGATGGCCGGCCCCTGCCCCGCCTGCGGCGGCGTCGATCGTTTCAGCATTAACCCCGCGAAGGGGGTGTTCAACTGCCGGGGCTCCGGTGGCGGGGACGTTATCACGATGGTCCGCCATTGCCTCGGCCTCGACTTCCGCGCCGCTTGCGAGTGGGTCACGGGTGAGCGGGCCGGAGCGCATCGATATGAGCCCCGGCCCCGCCGCGCCATCGTCGACGCTCCCAAGCGGCCGGGGGTCGCCGCTCGCGTTGTCAACGCCGGAGCAAAAATGCATCGGCGGGCCGGAGCAAAAATGCATCAGGCCGCGTGGTCGGAAGGCCGCGCGGGCGCGGCCTTCCGGGGCTGGGCGATCAGGCTTTTGGTGTCTCTTCCGGCGGAGTGTCGTCGGGGGCTTGCC
>CAXNGA010000035.1:0-9857 GCA_964201375.1 Kaistiaceae bacterium | reverse complement strand
AGTTCGGCCTTGAGGAGGCGCTGCGCCAGCACCGTGCCGAGGCGGCTGATCATGCGGCGGTTGCGGCTGGCGAGGCCGTCCGTGTCGCCGCCGCGGATGTAGCGGCTGCCGACGACGATATCGAGGTCGTCCGCAACGAGGCGCTCGACCATCAATGGCAGCCGCTCGTCGTCATGCTGCAGGTCGGCATCCATGATGGCGAACATCGGTGCCGATGACGACAGCACGCCTTCCACGCAGGCGCTCGAAAGACCCCGGCGGCCGATCCGCTGGATCACCCGTACGCGCGGGTCGATCCGGCCGAGCGCGCGGGCGATGTCGGCCGTGCCGTCGGGCGAATCGTCGTCGACGAACACGACCTCCCAGTCGACGCCCGACAGGGCGCGATCGAGCCGCTCGACGAGGAGCGGCACGTTCTGCGCTTCCTTGAAGGTCGGCACGACGACCGTCAGGTCGGGCGCAGCAAGCCGTGCGCCGGCGGGCGTTCCGTCCAGGGGTTGGATTTCAGTGTCCAGGTCCGCTCTCCGGCGCCGGCGGGATCGGCTGCGAGTCTAGCGGGCTCCGCGACCGGGGGGAACGCGCGTCCGACACATGCGCTCCCGTGCCGACCAAAAACGAAGAAGGCCGGGCGAGAGCCCGGCCCAAGACGGTGGGGAAAAGATCGCTAGAGAGCAGTGCGGCGATCCATGAGACGCCACCCTGCGACGACGGCACAGCTGGCCAGCGCGATCTTGACGAGGTCGGCGATGATGAACGGCACAATGCCCTGCTGCCAAGCGAAGGAAGCACCGGTGCCGGTTGTGCCCTCGGCGACATTGAGGAGCGCCATCAGACCGGGGGACAGATGTGCGAACCAGGAAAGCCACGCGAAGCCCATGGCGAAGACGACAACGTCGGCAATGATCATCGCTGCACCGATCTTGAGGAGCGAGCGATCCCAGCCGCGATCGGCGGCATATCCAACAATGAAAGCGAGGGCGATGAAGCCGACGAGGAAGCCTCCGGTGGTGCCCATCATGTAGGCCGGACCGGCGTTCATCGTATTGGCGAACACCGGGAGTCCCGCGAGGCCCGCGACGAGGTACGTGACAACTGTCGCCACAGCGAGACGCGACCCATACGAGGCGGCGATCAGCATGACCGCGAACGTCTGCAACGTGATCGGAACGGGCTCGCGAAGGACGTTGATCTTTGCCGAGAGCGTGAGCAGTCCCACGCCGGCGACCACCAGAAGGACGTTGCGGACGACCGGGTTGACGCTGGCAGGCCAAAGGGCCGGGGCAAGTGCGGTGCCGGACATCTCGTTGCGCATGATGGCTCCTGATCGGGGAAAATCCGCGACCCTCATAGGGGCATTCCCGCCGGCCGACAAGTTTCAGCCCGTGCGGATCAGCAATGCCCTGAAGGGCAGAAAGGCGCCGCCGGGGGTGCCCCCCGCCGACGCGACGGGTGGGGAAACCGGAGATGATCCCGTTAACCCTTCGTTAACCCAGCAGGACGAGGCTGGCCTTCCTGGCGGGAAGCGGTCCTCTCGGATCGCCATCGGCCCCCCAAGCCACCCGCCAGCCCAGCTTCCCGGGATCACGCCCGCCTCCGGCCCTTCGTGTCCGGAACTGTCCGGCCGTCAGCCCTGATGTCGTCCTGCAGCCGTCAGGCGGGCATCCGCACGCCTTTTCCAGCCGCTGCCGAGGCCTGGCAGCACCGCGAGTTCCGCCAGTTCTCCCGGGTCGCCGTCGCCGACGATCAGGATGCCGAAGGCGCGGGCCACCGGCCATTCCGGGTAGGGCCTCGCGATCAGCCGCAACGTGTCGCCGCCGCCGAACTGGCCGGGGCGGAGGACACGGTAGTACCAGCCGGCCCGCCGCGTCCGGACGACCGCCGCCACCATCGACGGATCGCCGAAGCGGTGGCCGAGCTTCCAGCACGGGCTCCGCCCCTCGCTGATCTCGACCTCGACCGTGCCGAGGAGCAAGCGGTCGCCGAGGCAGACGTCCCACTCGGTCCAGCCCGCCGTGGCGATGTTCTCGGCGAAGACGCCATAGCCCTGGTCGAAGACAGCGGCATGCTCCGGCCGCTCGGCGGCGAAGCTGGCATAGTGATCGAACGGATAGTGATGAAGCGCCTTGTCGATGCCACCATGGTGCACCGGGTCCGCCGGCTGGTCGCCCTCGATCCCGAGCGGGCCGACGACGACCCGGCCATCGACTTGCCGCCGGTAATACGCGCTCGGCTCACCGTCGGGACCGTAAGGCTGCGGCCGGCCGACGAGTGCGGCCAGGACCGGAATGCTGTCGCTGACGGCCATGATTCCTCGTGCGGATTCCTGCGGACACAATGCGCTGCAGGAACCGGACCGTGCGGCCCGTTCTTTCCAGCGTCACAGCTGCCATGCTAGCGGCAATCGGCCAGCGATGGAGAGGCCCCGCGGATTCATGGAGACGAAGTCGACCCCGGACCCTGCCGGAACCGGCGCCATTCGGAGCCTTCTCCTGCTCTTTGCCGTCTTCCTCCGCCTCGGGCTGACCAGCTTCGGCGGCCCCGTCGCGCACATCGCCTACTTCCGCGACGAGTTCGTCACCCGCCGCCGCTGGCTCGGCGAGCGTGCCTATGCGGATCTCGTCGCGCTCTGCCAGTTCCTGCCCGGTCCCGCATCGAGCCAGGTAGGCATGGGCATCGGTCTGATGCGCGGCGGCATCCCGGGCGCCGTTGCCGCCTGGCTCGGCTTCACCCTTCCCTCCGCGGTCATCATGATCGCTGCCGGCTACGGCATCCTCGCGCTCGGCGCAGGTGACGAGCCCGGCTGGCTGGCCGGCCTGAAGATCGTCGCCGTCGCGGTCGTGGCGCAGGCGGTGTGGGGCATGTCGAAGAGCCACTCGCCGGATCTCGTCCGCATCGCGATGGCGATTGCTGCGGCAGCCATCGCCATCGCCTGGCCGGCCGGGGCAGGCCAGATCATCGCCATCCTGCTCGGCGGCCTGTTCGGCCTGTTGATACCCGAGCGCCACGGGCATCCCGACGACGGCGGCCGGCTCCCGGCCGCCGTCGCCCGCAGCACCGCCATCGGGGCGCTGATCCTCTTTGCGGCGCTGTGCGTTCTCCTGCCGATCCTTGCCGACAGGACCGACCTCGAATCGATCCGCATGGCCGATGCCGCTTACCGCGCAGGCGCGCTGGTGTTCGGCGGCGGCCATGTCGTCCTCCCCCTCCTGGAAGAGGCGACGGTCGGCCAGGCGTGGATCGACGCGGACGCGTTCGTCGCGGGCTATGGCCTCGTCCAGGCGGTGCCGGGACCGCTGTTCACGTTCTCGGCCTATCTCGGCACGGTGATGTCGTTCGGCCCCGGCGGGGTTCCTGGCGCCGCGATCATGCTCGTGGCGATCTTCGTGCCGTCGTTCCTGCTGGTCGTCGGCGTCCTCCCCTTCTGGGACCGCCTGCGCCACCGCGCGCTGCTGCGACGCGCCCTGTCGGGCGTGAACGCCGCCGTGGTCGGGCTGCTCCTCGCTGCGCTGTGGGATCCGGTGATCGTCTCGGCCATTCACGACTGGGGCGACGCAGCCTTCGCCCTCGTCGCACTTGCTGCGCTGATGATCTGGCGCGCACCGCCATGGCTCGTGGTGGCGCTGAGTGCGGCCGCAGGCGCCGCGATCGGGGCACTGTAGGGCGAGGGTTCGACTACGCGAGTGGCGGCCGGGCGGCCGCTTCCACTGGATATCTCTCCCCGGCTCGTCACCACCGGGCCTGACCCGATGGCCATGATGCCGGTCCGCCGGGTCCGGGCGATGAGGTCGGCATCCCCGAAGGAATCTTCCGGGGAGGGTCATCACGTCATTTGCCGGGCTCGTGCCCGGCAATGAAGAAGAGGGGGCTGGCGGCGCAGGCGCCTGTCCGCCATCGCAACGGCGCCCGCACCCCGGAAACGAAAAGAGCCGGGCTGGCCGCCCGGCTCCTCCATGGTGGACAACTGGACCGCCTTCAGCGGATGAACGGGTCGCCGTAGGTCGGGTTGTAGTCCGCGAACGGCACCGCCGCGTCGAGGGCCTGCAGCGTGTCGCGACCGAAGAGCATGCGGACGCCGAAGGCGAAGGCATGCTCCGTACCGGTCCAGATGAACGGATCGACGGTATCGAAGTTGGCCCAGCGGTAGCCCTTGTAAGCGCCGAAGATCGAGAGCAGCGACGAGCCGAGCTTGTGCTCGACGCGGGCGCCCCAGGAGAGCTCCCTTCCGAACTCGCCCTCGATGACCCAACGCGTGCGGCTGAATCCGACGTTGGCTGCCACCGAGGTGTTCGGGCCGACATAGAATGTGCCGCCGGCCCGGACATACATGTTGCGGTAGCCGTAGAAAGTCGCCGCGCCGAGGAAGCTGAAGTTGTAGCCGGCCTGGACGGAGACGTTCAAGTTGCCGAACGATCGGGCCAGTTCGGCGCCGACATTGGCGAACATGCCGTAGTTGCCGACAACGCCAACCGTGGCGAGCGCGCCGGCGTACAGGCCGCCGGCCGTATCGGCGAAGATGTGCCCGCCGATGCCGCCGCGGCCGAAATAGCCGTAGTCGGCGTCAATGGCGCGATCCAACTGCTCCGGACGAACGATGTGATTGTACCACGCGTCGAGCTGGACGTTGAGCGACTGAGTGACCTCGTAGGCACCGCGCCCTCCGCCCCCGAGGAGCAGTGACTGCCAGGAGAACTCGCCGTTGAGCTGCTCCTCGACGTAGAATTCCCTCGAGCCGCGGATCATGCCGAAGTGAAGGTCGATGTAGCCGGCCACCGTGGGTGCCACCGGAATCACGACCGGAAGCGGCGGAATGACCACCGGCGAGATGTCAGCAGCCAGGGCTCCGGTCGACAGCACAGCACTCGCAACCGCGATTGCAGGTATTCGCTTGATCCTCATGGCTCACGTCCTCCGTTTCCCGAATGATTCACGACGAATCGATTCGGTCAGGGGAATCAACGGACGCGCGCCACACTCGGCCGGAAACCGCCTTTTGATACCGACTTCTTCGAAGACTCCACGTTTCGGACGACAGGGGGCGCCGTGATCCAGCAGCGTAACCTACAGACCCGCCCGGACACGGCCGACCATCTCGACGATCGCCTCGACGGTGGCGTCTGCGCCGGTGCGATGAAGAGTCAGTCCGGACGATGAAACGCCCGGCACGACACGCGTCTCGCCCATGGCGGCGTCCCCGGCCAGCGCCGCGTTGATCATCGTCCAGATACGCCGGTCCTCGTCGTCTTCGGGCAGCCCGGCCGAGAGCACCAGCAGCGGCATCGCCACAGGCGCCAGGTCGAGGACGAGCCGCGAGGTCAGCGGCATCGCCGCCGCGACCGCCGCGGTCGTTTCCCACGCCATCGTCGTCCCGGTCATCGCTCTACGGGCGACCGCGACCGCCTCCTGAAGATCCGTCTCTTCCGCGGCCACGAGGCGCATGAGCCCTATCCGCGAGGCGATCGGTGCGAACGCGACCGCGCCGTCCTCCTGCTTCCAGCGGCCGTTCATCTCCACCGGCACGAGCGGGTGATCGAACGGCCGCGCCGGATCGAGCAGGACGAGGCCCGCTACCTCGTCACGATGGGCCGCTGCATGAAGCCGCGAGACGAACGCGCCATAGCCGTTGCCGACCATGACGAACGGGCCCGTCTCACCGGCAGCGGCGAGAAGCGCGGCAAGGTCGGCCGCCGACTGGCCCGCGTCCCGCGCCCCTTCCGCCATGCGGCTCCAGCCGAAGCCCGCCCGGTCGTAGGCACAGACACGGGTGACCTCGGCGATCCGCGGCTGGACCAGCGCCCACTCGGCGGAGTTGCTGGCGCTGGCGTGGTCGAGGACGACCGTCGGCGCGCCCGTGCCGGAGCACAGAATGTGGAGTTCGCCGCCCGGAACTGCGGCGAGCCGTCCCGGCGGCGGGAACGCCTAGGCATCGTTCCCCGTGGCCACGGTCTGGTAGACGGCGCCGGCCACGGCGGGGAACAGCACCGCCAGCAGGATCGCCGCCATCGCCCGCCGGAAGCGCCGCACTCTGCCTCGCCTCCTGCCTCGGTCACGAAGGCGGGCATTTCATCAAAAGGCGGTCGCACGCGCAACCCGGCCCGCGGTCGCGCGTGTGGCGCCGAGCCCGGAAACCAGCTATCGCTCCGCCGAAATCAGGCCCGCTTCCTTCTCGCGACCGATGGCGGTTTCCCCGTGCCGGGACCATCGGCCGGGTACGCTGGATCCACCGCTCCGGGCGAGAGGCCAACCACAGAACGCATGCGATGACCGAAGCTCCGAAGACGCCCGTCTATCCGCCCGTCGAAGCCTCCCCTAGCTTCCCGAAGATCGAGGAAGCCGTGGGCAAGGCCTGGGACGCCGAGGGGACGTTCGCCGCGTCGATCGAGCGCCGGCGCGCGCAGGGCGCTTCGGAATTCGTCTTCTACGATGGCCCGCCCTTCGCCAACGGCCTCCCGCACTACGGCCACATCGTCACCGGCTTCGTGAAGGACATCGTCCCGCGCTACCAGACGATGCGCGGGAAGCTCGTCGAGCGGCGGTTCGGCTGGGACTGCCACGGCGTGCCGGCGGAGCTGACGGTCGAGAAGGAACTCGACATCCACGGCAAGACCGACATCGAGGCGTTCGGCATCGAGAATTTCAACGATGCCTGCCGCACGTCGGTCATGCGCTTTGCCGCCGACTGGGAGAAATACGTCAGGCGCCAGGCCCGCTGGGTTGATTTCTCGAACGATTACAAGACGATGGACCTCTCCTACATGGAGAGCGTCATGTGGGCCTTCAAGCAGCTGTTCGACAAGGGGCTGGTCTACGAGGGCTATCGCGTCGTGCCCTATTCCTGGGCGATGCAGACCTCGCTCTCGAACTTCGAGACGCGCATCGACGACTCCACCCGCCCGCGCCAGGATCCGGCGCTGACGGTCGCCTTCCAGCTCCACCCGCGCGCCGGCGAGACGATCGCCCCGAAGCTGGTCGCGTGGACGACGACCCCCTGGACGCTGCCGTCCAACCTAGCGCTCGCGGTCCATCCCGAGGCGGAGTATGCGCTCCTCGAGAAGGACGGCGCGCACATCGTCATCGCCGACGCCTCGCGCGCCCACTATGCGAAGGAGCTGGAGGGTTTTGCAAAGGTCGGCAGCCTCGCTGGCACCGCTCTCATCGGCCGCACCTATGCGCCGCTGTTCCCCTACTTCGCCGACACGCCGAACGCCTTCCAGGTGCTCGGCGGCGAGTTCATCGAACTCGGCGAAGGCACCGGTGTCGTCCACATTGCCCCGGCCTTCGGCGAGGACGATCTCAACGTCGCCTCCGCCGCCGGCATTCCGGTGCGCGACCCGGTCGACCTCGAAGGAAACTTCACCGCGGCCGCGCCCGACTACGCGGGCAAGAACGTCTTCGACGCCAACAAGGACGTCATCCGCGACCTGAAGGCCCGCGGCGTCGTCCTTCGCCACGAGACCTACGAGCACAACTATCCGCACTGCTGGCGCACACGCGAGCCGCTCATCTACAAGGCGATGCCGTCCTGGTATGTGCGGGTAACCGCCTTCAAGGACCGCATGGTCGAGCTCAACAAGTCGATCAGGTGGGTGCCGGAGCACATCCGCGACGGCCTGTTCGGCAACTGGCTCCAGAACGCCCGCGACTGGAACATCGGGCGCCTCCGCTACTGGGGCGCGCCGATCCCGGTGTGGAAGTCGGACGACCCGGCCTTTCCGCGCCTCGACGCCTACGGCTCGATCGCCGAGATCGAGCGCGATTTCGGCGTGAAGGTCACCGATCTCCACCGGCCGTTCGTCGATCACCTCGTCCGCCCGAACCCCGACGACCCGACCGGGAAGTCGATGATGCGCCGCGTGCCGGATGTTCTCGACTGCTGGTTCGAGTCCGGCTCCATGCCCTTCGCCCAGGTCCACTATCCGTTCGAGAACAAGGAGTGGTTCGAGAGCCACTTCCCCGGCGATTTCATCGTCGAGTACGTCGCCCAGACGCGCGGCTGGTTCTACACGCTGATGGTGATGGCGACGGCCCTGTTCGACCGCGCCCCCTTCCGCAGCGTCGTCTGCCACGGCGTCGTGCTGGACGAGAACGGCCAGAAGCTCTCCAAGAGCCGGCGGAACTATCCCGACCCGTTCGAGATGTTCGACACCTACGGCGCGGACGCGCTGCGCTGGTTCATGGTGTCCTCGCCGCTGATGGCGGGCGGCGATCTCCGCATCGACAGGGAGGGCAAGGTCGTCGCCCCGGCCGTGCGCCAGGTGCTGCTGCCGCTGTGGAACGCGTATTCGTTCTTCACGCTCTACGCCAACATCGACGGCGTGAAGGCGAAGCTGGTCACCACCGCCGATGCCGAGCTCGACCGCTACATCCTCGGCAAGACCGGCGAATTCGTCGCCGCCGTCGGAAAGGGCCTCGATGCGCTCGACCTTGCCGGAGCCTGCAACGCGGTTGCCCCGTTCATCGAGGCGCTGAACAACTGGTACATCCGCCGGTCGCGCGAGCGCTTCTGGCGCTCGGGCATCGATGCCGACAAGCAGGCCGCCTACGACACGCTCTACACAGCGCTCGTCACCGCTTCGCGCGCGCTGGCGCCGTTCCTCCCCTACATCACCGACCACATCCACCGCGCCCTCGTGGGGACATCGGTTCACCTCGCCGACTGGCCGGATGCAGCTGCGCTCGCCACTGACCACACCCTCGTCGAGCGCATGGACCTTGCCCGCGAGGTCGCGTCCGCGGCGCTGTCGATCCGCACCACCAAGAACCTCCGCACGCGCCTGCCGCTCCGCAAGCTCACGGTCGCCCATCCGCGGAAGGAACTGCTTGAACCGCTCCTCGCCGTCATTGCCGACGAGGTCAACGTGAAGGAGGTCGTGCTCGAGACCGATCCGTCCGCCTACGGCACCACCGAGGCCGCCGTCGATTCGCGGCAGGTCGGCAGGCGCATGGGCAAGGCGATGAAGGACGTCCTCGCCGCCACCAAGTCCGGTCAGTGGAAACCTGTCGGCGGCGGCGCGATCGAGGCGGCGGGGCAGCTCATCCAGGCGGGCGAATACGAACTCCGCTTCCGCGCCCGCCCCGGCATTGACGCGGTCTCGTTCTCCGGCTCGGCGGGCGTCGTCGTCCTCGACACGATCGTCGACCCGGAACTCGAGGCCGAGGGCATCGCCCGCGACTTCATCCGCGCCGTCCAGGTCGCCCGCAAGGACGCCGGCTTCAACGTCGCCGACCGCATCCACATCACCGCCAGGATGCCCGCGGCCGCGGCAGCCGCGATTGCGGCCCACCGCGACCTCGTCCAGGGCGAGACGCTTGCGATGTCGCTTTCGGTGGGCGACGCCGCCCCTTCGGGAACAGTTTCGGAAGCAAAGCTCCTCGACGAGACGGTGACGATCGGTGTCGCCCGCGCGGCCTGAGGGGCGCGATGCGGATTGCCCCTGTTGGGGCGTGGCGGGGGCGTGATCCTGGGAACGTGGAAGAAGGGCTTCGAGATCGAGCTGATGGCCCCGTCCGGCAGCAGCCGGCGCGACCTCGCCGAACGCGTGGCGCGGCGGCATAATGGCGGCGTCAGCCCGTTCTTCCACCCGCAGTCCGAGCCGAGCGCCGTGCCCGGCCAGCCGATCTTCGAGAACCTTACCCAGGGTTTCGAGGCCAGAGATGCGAGCGGCCGGCGGATCGCTGCGTTCGTCGACGACCTCACGCTGCAGGCGGGCCTCGTCCGCAGCGCGCCGCCGCAGCCCGGCTGGTACCGCATCGTCGCCGATGACCGGCGGCATCTGCCTGACCAACAACGCCGCCGAGCGGGCCCTGCGCGGCATCGCCCTCGGGCGCAAAGCATGGCTGTTCGCGGGCTCCGATCGCGG
>CAXNGA010000034.1:0-9883 GCA_964201375.1 Kaistiaceae bacterium | reverse complement strand
ACTGGTTGGTGAGCGGCGGCGTGATGACGCGCAGCGCCTGCGGCACCAACACTTTCCGCATCGTCAGGCCCGGCGAGAGACCGATTGCGCCCGCCGCCTCGACCTGTCCGCGCGGGACGGCCAGAACCCCGCCGCGGACGACCTCGGCGATGAAGGCGGCCGTGTAGAGTGCGAGCGCGACGAGGAGCGCTGCTAGTTCGGGGATGATGACGATGCCACCGGTGAAGTTCAGCCGCTGGAACACCGGCTCCTCCCACCGGACGGGCGAGCCGGCCAGCAGGAAGACGAGGAGCGGCAGACCGAGGACGATGGCGGTGCCTGCGGTCCACACCGGGAAGGTCCGGCCGGTCGCGGCCTGACGGCGCCGGGCCCACCGCGCCAGCACGAAGGCGGCGATGATCGCGAGGAGCAGCGCTGCTGCCACCGCCCAGAAGGCGGGTTCTGCCGCCGGAGCCGGCAGGTAGAGGCCGCGGATGTTGATGTTGGCACCGAAGGGCAGCGTGATCGCCTCCTGCGGTCGCGGCAGGAGAACCAGCACGGCCTCGAACCAGAACACGACCTGGAGGAGGAGCGGGACGTTGCGGATGGTCTCGACGTAGACCGTGCAAAGCCGGGCCAGGAGCCAGTTCGTCGACAGACGTCCGATGCCGATGGCGAAGCCGAGGATCGTTGCAAGCACGATCCCGAGCGCCGAGACGATCAGCGTGTTGACCAGCCCGACGAGGAACGCCCGCAGGTAGGAGGAATCGTTGTCGTAGGGGATCGGCGTCTGGACGATGTTGAAGCCCGCCCGGTCGTCGAGGAAGCCGAAGTCGATACCGATGCCGAGCCGGTCGAGATTGCCGTTGGTGTTGGCCACGATCCAGGCGACGAACGCGACCACCCCTGCAAATGCCAAGAGCTGGAGCGCAAACCCCCTGACGCGGTCGTCGCTGAAGAATCTGGCCAGTCGCATCGTCGGAGGGCCCGGGGGCAGCCTTTGACCGCCCCGGGCCCTTGTCCGCTAGCGGATCGGCATGCCGTACTGGATGCCGCCATTGGTCCAGAGGGCGTTGATACCGCGCTCGATGCCCAGCGGCGAGCCGGCGCCGACGTTGCGTTCGAAGATCTCGCCGTAATTGCCCACGTCGCCGATGATCCGGGCCGCCCAGTCATTGGTGAGGCCGATCATCTCGCCGAAGGCCGCGCCGTTCTGGCCGAGGAGACGCTGGATCGCCGGGTTGGAGGAGGCCATCATTTCCCCGACATTGGCCATCGTCACCCCGAGTTCCTCGGCGTTGAGGAGGGCGAAGTGGGTCCAGCGGACGATGTTGAGCCACTGCTCGTCGCCGACGCGGACCAGCGGGCCGAGGGGCTCCTTCGAGATGATGTCCGGAAGGACGACGAAGCTGTCGGGCGAGGACAGCGTCATGCGCGCCGAGTAGACGTTCGACGCGTCGGCGGTGAAGGCATCGCAGCGGCCGGCCTCGAAGGCGCTGATAGCCTCGGCGCGGTCGGCGACGGCAATGGCGGTGAAGGTGAGGCCGCGGCTGTTGAAGTAATCGGCAAGGTTCAATTCGGTCGTCGTGCCGGTCTGGACGCAGATCGTGCCACCAGCGAGGTCGGCAACGGTCGTGAAGCCGGCATTGGCAGGAACGAGGAAGCCCTGGCCGTCATAGTAGTTGACGCCGGCGAATGTGAGGCCGAGCGAGGCGTCACGCGTCATGGTCCACGTCGTGATGCGGACGAGGACGTCGATCGAGCCCGACTGAAGCGCGGTGAAGCGCTCGGCGGCGCTGAGCGGCGTGAAGCGGACCGCGGTCGGATCGTCGAAGATCGCCGAGGCGATGGCGCGGCAGTAGTCGACGTCGAAGCCGGCCCACTCGCCGTTATTGGTCACCTCGGCAAAGCCGAAGAGGCCGGTGTGGACGCCGCACTGCAGGTACCCCCGCGCCTTGACGTCATCGAGCGTGGCCGCGGAGGCCGGCGCTGCCGAGGCGAGCCCGGCGGATGCTCCGACGATTGCGGCAACAAGAGCGTTTCTCATGATCGCTTCCCCTCACGAATTCACCGATGACCCCGCCCGTCAGCGCTCCCACCGGGGTGGAGAACGAGGCAGCGCCGCAAGGCCGGCGGGTTCAGGGCTGGCCTGCCTTCACATCTGAGGACCGCGCGAAGCGTCCGTCGAGCACAGCAAATAGGCGTGCTGAAAGTCCGGGCGGGGCCGCGTTGCCGGTTGGGAGATCAACGCCTGCTTTCCGGGACAGGCAGTTGGAGACAGCGGCCGCTGGCCGGGCGACCTTCTCCTGCCAGCCACGAAGGGCCCGGATTCCCTCGATCGCAGCACCCGGTGCAGCAGGCGTGCAGGCTCAGACGTTGAACTTGAACAGCATCACGTCGCCGTCGGCCACGACGTACTCCTTGCCCTCGTCCCGGGCCCGGCCCACTTCCTTGGCGCCCGCTTCGCCTGCGTAGCGAACGTAGTCGTCGAAGGCGATCGTCTGGGCGCGGATGAAGCCGCGCTCGAAGTCGGTGTGGATCGCCCCGGCAGCACCGGGAGCCTTGGTGCCGCGATGGATGGTCCAGGCGCGGGCCTCTTTCGGCCCGGCGGTGAAGTAGGTGATGAGGCCGAGGAGTGCGTAGCCGGCACGGATGACGCGGTCGAGGCCGGGCTCCGAGAGACCTAGGCTTTCGAGGAAGTCCCTCTGTTCTGCCGGGGCGAGCTGCGCCACCTCGGCTTCGATCGCGGCCGAAATCACGACGGCCTGTGCGCCTTCGGCCCTGGCCCTGTCGAACACCCGGGCCGAATGGGCGTTGCCGGTCGCGGCCGCGGACTCCTCGACATTGCAGACGTACAGCACCGGCTTTGCCGTCAGGAGCTGGAGGCCGTCCCATGCCACCCGGTCTTCCGCCGGGACGTCGAGGAGACGGGCAGGCCTGCCTTCGCGGAGGAGAGCGAGCGCGCCGTCCATCAGCGCCACGAGCTGCTTCGATTCCTTGTCGCCGCCCTGCGCCTTCTTGCGGACCGCGTTGACGCGGCGCTCCAGGCTGTCGAGGTCCGCCAGCATGAGCTCGGTCTCGACCGTCTCGGCATCGGCGATCGGGTCGACGCGGCCTTCGACGTGGGTGATGTCACCGCTCTCGAAGCAGCGCAGCACATGCGCGATGGCGTCGACCTCGCGGATCGTGGCCAGGAACTGGTTGCCGAGCCCTTCGCCTTTGGAGGCGCCGCGCACGAGGCCGGCGATGTCCACGAAGGTGATGCGGGTCGGCACGAGCTGCGCCGACTTCGCGATCTTCGCCAGCGATTCGAGGCGCGGATCGGGGACTGCGACGTCCCCGGTGTTCGGTTCGATCGTGCAGAACGGATAGTTCGCCGCCTGCGCGGCGGCGGTCCGCGTCAGCGCATTGAAGAGGGTCGACTTGCCGACGTTCGGCAGGCCGACGATGCCGCACTTGAAGCCCATGATGTCCGTTCAGCGGTTCGGGAAAAGAGCCGAGGGCTCTTCGCGGAAGGGATCGATGACGCGAAGGCTGCCGACGGTCTGGCGGTGTTGCATATCCTCGCTGAGGAGGTATGCGCAACCGGCTCTCATCGCGGAGGCCAGAATCAGCGAGTCCCACCACGAGAAGCGGAACTCGCGCTCGACCGCGAGGGCCGTGCCAAAGACCTTCCCGTCCATAGGCGCCGTGCAGAAGGGCACGAATGCCGAGACCCATTCCGCGACGGCGTCCCGGCCGGCGCCGGGAAACTTCCGGACGCCGACCGAGTAGGCCTCGTTCAATACCTGCGGGCTAACGACCAGACTCCGTGCCTCGTCGAGCCGCGCCAGCCACTGTGCCGCCCGTTTCGCCTTCCAGGGATCCCGTTGATCCCTCGTGTAGACCACCGTGTTCGTGTCCACGAAAACCAGATCGGTCATAGTGCTGCTCGTACAGTTGCGCGCGTGTCGGCAGGGCGCCTTCCGTCGACTGCCACAGGGGTTCCTGCAACCAGTCGGCCAGGCTTCGCGTCGTCGTCTCGTCCCGACGCATGTCGTCGTCGAGCCTTTCGCCAATCCATCGCGAGAGGCTCTTGCCGGCCTTGGCTGCCTCGACGCGCGCCCATTGGGCGACCTTCTCGTCGAGCGTAATCGTCACGTTCTTCATGGCACGAGTCCTGTGTGACACGAAGTTAGTGTTCTTGTGTTCTGCGGTCAAGCGGTCCCGCTAGTTTCCGCCCAGAAGTCGCTTCAGGCTGGCGAAGGGGCCGCGCGATGGTGCCGGTTTTCCGGCGCTCGCCGGACCGCCCTCATTCCGCTCGTCCGGCTTCGACAGGGCCGGCGCGGATGTGTGACCGGCCTCTTCCGCCGGCTTTGCGGGCCGTGCCTTCGCCTTCTCGACCCGCTCCGCAGCCGGGTTTGTGGCGAGGTGGATGCGGGTGGCAAAGCCTGTGTCGTTGCCGACGGCCAGCATCTGGGCGTTGTCGGCGATCGCATCGAGGAGCGGCACGAGCCAGTCCGTGTCGGCCTTGGCGAAGTCGTGCAGCACGTACGAATGCACGAGGTCGCGATGGCCGGGGTGGCCGATGCCGATGCGGAGCCGCCGGTAGTCCGGGCCGAGGTGAGCGGTGAGCGAGCGGATCCCGTTGTGCCCGGCGCCGCCGCCGCCCGACTTGATGCGGGTCTTGCCGGCGGGGAGGTCGAGTTCGTCGTGGACCGCGACGACGTCCTTCGCCTCGACCTTGAGGAAGCGCGCGGCCTCGCCGACAGCGCGTCCCGACTCGTTCATGTAGGTGAGGGGCTTCATCAGGAGGGCCTTTTCGCCCCCCAGCATCCCGTCCGCGGTCTCGGCGTGGAAGCGCTTCTTCCACGGGCCGAAACGGTGGCGGGCATGGATGGCGTCCACCGCCATCCACCCGACATTGTGCCGGGTCTTCTCGTATTCGCGTCCGGGGTTGCCGAGGCCGACGATCAGCAGCATGACGCGGATGCTCCGCTATGCCGCAACGCCGGCCTCCGCAGGGCTAGGACTTGCCTTCGTTCCGGGCGGCCTCGGTCGCAGCAGTCGAGGCGGCAGAAGCGGCGGCAGCAGCTGCGGCATCGGCCTCGGCATCCTTGGCGCCGGCCGGAGCCGCGATCGTGGCAATGGTGAAATCGCGGTCGCGGATCGTCGGGCGGACGTTCTCGGGCAGCGTCACCTTCGAGATGTGCAGCGAGTCACCGATGTCGAGACCGGTGAGGTCCGCCACGAACTGGCTCGGGATCGTGTCCACCGGGCACAGCACCTCGATGGTGTGGCGCACGATGTTGAGCACGCCGCCGCGCTTGATGCCGGGCGAGGCGGTCTCGTTGATGAAGTGGACCGGGACGTCGACCGTGACGAGCGAGTCCTTGGTGACGCGAAGGAAGTCGACGTGGAGCGGCGTGTCGCGGACAGGATCGAGCTGGTAGTCACGCGGAATGGTGCGCACCTTCGTGCCGTCGATGTCGAGCGTCACGACGGTCGTCATGAAGCCGCCGCCGAGGAGCTTGAGGTTGAGCTCGCGATAGCTCAGCTTGATCGAGACCGGAGCCTGGTCGCCGCCATAGATGACCCCCGGGATGAGACCCTCGCGCCGAACGGCGCGGGCGGAACCCTTGCCGGACTTGTCGCGCACGGACGCGGTGAGCTCGTAAGGCGTGCCCATCGGAAAACTCCTTCGGAAAAACAATACGGCCCGGACGATGCCGAGCCACCCCGCCGTCGCGCCGGACGCGCCGTACAGGTTTCGCGGCGGCTTATAAGCGAGGCGGGAGGACGGCGCAACAGGCGCCGTCCAGCCGCGACAAAGTCCTGCGCCGGCCCTAGGTCAGCTGGCCGTGGCAGTGCTTGTACTTCTTGCCCGAGCCGCAAGGGCAGGGCGCGTTGCGCGGGGTGGTTTTGGCCCACGCCGCGGCTTCTTCCGGACTGACTGCGATGGCGGTCATCGCGGAGCCGCCCGCGCCTGCCGCCGCGGGGGCGGGGCCAGTGAGGCGGCCGGGGGCGATGCTTGGGGCGTTCGGCACTTCGCGCAGGCCGCGCATGCCGGGGCCGCGGATCGGCGTGATGTCGCGGTCGCGAAGCGCGACGGGCGGCGGCAGCTCGTTCTGCGCCGGCTGCTGCACGATCTCGATCTTCGAAAGCTGCGAGACGACCGTGGTGCGCAGGTTCGACAGCATCGTCTCGAACATGGTGAAGGCTTCGGTCTTGTACTCGTTGAGCGGATCGCGCTGGGCATAGCCGCGGAAGCCGATGACCTGCCGGAGATGGTCGAGCGTGACGAGATGCTCGCGCCAGACAGTGTCCAGAGTCTGGAGGAGAATCGCCTTCTCCAGCTGCCGCATGATGTCCGGCGAGAAGCGGGCGGTCTTCGCTGCGGCAGCCTCGTCGACCGCCTGGCGCACGCGCTCCTCGACTTCTTCCTCGGCGATGCCCTCTTCCTTGGCCCAGTCGATGACCGGCAAGGTCAGGTTCAGTGTCGTCTTGATATCTTCCGCGAGGCTGATCACATCCCACTGTTCGGCGTATGCCTTCTCGGGGATACGCTTCTGGACCAGCGCGGCAATGACCTCGTGCCGCATATCCTTGATCATCTCGGACACGTTGTTGTCCGTCATGAGCTCGACGCGCTGCTCGAAGATGACCTTGCGCTGGTCGTTCATAACGTCGTCGTACTTGATGAGGTTCTTGCGGACGTCGAAGTGCCGCGCCTCGACCTTCTGCTGCGCCTTCTCGAGCGCGCGGTTGATCCAGGGGTGGACGATGGCCTCGCCCTCCTTGAGGCCGAGCTTCTGCAGCAGGCCATCCATGCGCTCCAGCACGAAGATCCGCATCAGGTCGTCCTGCAGCGACAGGAAGAAGTGCGAGTGGCCGGGGTCGCCCTGGCGGCCGGAGCGACCGCGGAGCTGGTTGTCGATGCGGCGGCTCTCGTGCCGCTCGGTGCCGATGACGTAAAGGCCGCCGGCGTCGAGAGCCTCCTTCTTGAGCACAGCCATCTCCTGGCGGATGATGGCTTCCTTCGCGTCGCGCTCGGAGCCGGGCTCCATCTCGCCGAGCTCGGCCTTGATCCGCATGTCGACATTGCCGCCGAGCTGGATGTCGGTGCCGCGGCCGGCCATGTTGGTGGCAATCGTCACCGTTCCCGGCACGCCGGCCTGGGAGATGATGTAGGCCTCCTGCTCGTGGTAGCGGGCGTTGAGCACCTGGTGGGTGATGCCCTCCTTCTTGAGGGCGGCGGCAAGGAGCTCGGATTTCTCGATCGACGTCGTGCCGACGAGCACCGGCTGGCGGCGCTGCTGGCAATCCTTGATGAGGGTGATGATCGCCTTGAACTTCTCGGCCGAGGTCCGGTAGACCTCGTCGTGGTCGTCGATGCGACTGACGGTGACGTTGGTCGGGACCTCGACGACGTCGAGGTTGTAGATGTTGCGGAACTCTTCCTTTTCGGTCGATGCGGTGCCGGTCATGCCGGCGAGCTTGGAGTACATGCGGAAGTAGTTCTGGTAGGTCACCGAGGCGAGCGTCTGGTTCTCGCGCTGGATCTTGACCTTCTCCTTCGCCTCGAGGGCCTGGTGGAGGCCCTCGGAGTAGCGGCGGCCCGGCATCATGCGGCCGGTGAACTCGTCGATGATCACGACTTCGTCGTTGCGGACGATGTAGTCCTTGTCGCGCTGGAACAGGCGGTGTGCCCGCAGCGCCTGGTTCACGTGATGGACGACCGTCACGTTCTCGATGTCGTAGAGGGAGTCGCCCTTGAGGTGACCCGCCTCGCGCAGGAGGTTCTCGAGCTTCTCGGTACCGGCCTCGGTGAAGGTCGCCGTGCGCGTCTTCTCGTCGATCTCATAGTCTTCCTTCCCGAGCATCGGGATGAAGGCGTCGAGCGTGTTGTAGAGCTCGGACCGGTCGTCGAGCGGGCCCGAGATGATGAGCGGAGTCCGGGCTTCGTCGATCAGGATCGAATCCACCTCGTCGACGATCGCGAAGTGGTGACCGCGCTGCACCATCGAGCGCTGGTCGTACTTCATGTTGTCGCGAAGGTAGTCGAACCCGTACTCGTTGTTGGTGCCGTAGGTGATGTCGGCCGCGTACGCCGCCTTCCGCTCCTCGTCGGTGATGCCGTGCACGACGACGCCGGTCGTCATGCCGAGGAAGCCATAGACCCTGCCCATCCACTCGGAGTCGCGCCTGGCGAGATAGTCGTTGACGGTGACCACGTGCACGCCCTTGCCGGCGAGTGCGTTGAGGTAGACCGGGAGCGTTGCGACGAGCGTCTTGCCTTCGCCGGTGCGCATCTCGGCGATGGCACCCTCGTTCAGCACCATGCCGCCCATCAGCTGCACGTCGAAGTGCCGCTGCCCGAGTGCGCGTCGCCCAGCTTCGCGGACTGTCGCGAAAGCCGGCACCAGGAGCTCGTCGATCGACCTCCCTGCGGCCAGCTCGTCCCTGAACTTCAGCGTGCGGGCGCGCAGCGCCTCGTCGCTCAACGCAAGCAACTCGGGCTCGAGCGCATTGATCGCCGCGATGCCAGCCCGATAGGACTTGATCCGTCGTTCGTTGGAGGAGCCAAAAATCTTCTTCGAAAGCGCGCCGAGACCGACCATCATGATCCTTCTGCCGGCAAGAGAGCGGTGCGGACACCCGGCCAAAGAGCGGGCGGCCGAAAGGTCAGGCCAGTGCGATCGGAGGACCCCGAGAGCGGCCACCGGCACGTGACGCAGCGCTGTGGACGCCGGGCTGTCGGACAGATAAGAGGGGGGCACTTTGTTGTCAACGTGGGCCGAGCCAAGGCTTCGGCCACGGAAAAGGCGCTTTTCCGGGGCGCAACGGCCCCCGCCGTCCGTGTCAACCAGGACCCTTCCATGACGCCAGTTTCATCAAGAGTCGCCCGTTTCGTCGGGACGGCCGCCCTATCTGCAGCGCTTCTTGCGTCCGCCTCCGCGCTGGCGCAGGTGGCGCCGCCCGTCGAGCCGGCGCCGGCGCCCGCGGTCGAAACGCCGGCGATGCCGGCTCCGGCGGCCGAAACCCCGGTTTTCGCCGCCCAGCCCGGCCCTGAGACCGTCATCGCAACGCTCAACGGTGAACCGATCACGCTGGCCGATCTCGAGGCGATGGCCGCCGACTTCGGCGAGGCGCTCGGGCAGTTCCAGCCCGCTGAGCGCACCCAGGCGCTCATCGATGCGGTCATCAATCTCCGCCTGATGTATGCGCAGGCGGAAACGATGGGCCTTGCCGAGACGCCCCAGTTCCAGGCGCAGATGCAGATGCTCCGGCAGCGCGCGCTGCAGAACGCCTACGTCCAGCAGGCGGTCGCTGACCAGATCACCGAAGAGGCGATCCGGGCGCGGTATGAGCAGGAAGTCGCGGCGATGAACCTGCCCGAGCAGGTCAATGCGCGGCACATCCTCGTGAACACCGAGGCCGAGGCCCTCGACATCATCACCCAGCTCAACGGTGGTGCGGACTTCGCGACCCTTGCGGCGCAGCGTTCGATCGATACCGGCACCGGCGCCCAGGGCGGCGATCTCGGCTGGTTCGCCGAAGGCGAGATGATCCAGGAGTTCGAGGACGCGGCGTTCGCAATCGAACCCGGTCAGGTCGGCCAGGTGCCGGTCCCCACGCAGTTCGGCTGGCACGTCATCAAGGTCGAAGAGCGTCGCCGCCAGCCGCCGCCCGACTACGATGAGAACAAGGAGCTCATCCGGCAGATCATCTTCCGCGAGGCCTATCTCGCTGAGGCTGGCCGTCTACGTGCCGCGGCGGTGGTCGAACTCGTCGGCCCGGCTGCGTCCGCCGAGCCTGTTCCGGCGCTCGAGCCGGCTCCTGCCGCTCCGGTGACCGAGCCGGCCCCGGCTGTCGCTCCGGCCCCGGCGGCCCCGGTGACTGAACCGGCCCCGGCGCCGACACC
>CAXNGA010000033.1:0-9907 GCA_964201375.1 Kaistiaceae bacterium | reverse complement strand
GTTCTATCGACCGGATCCGACCGTACGGATCGTGCGCGTCGTTCATGGTCGCCGTGATCTCACCACCGCAATGACGGGCGGCGGTTGACCTTGGCCCGCAATTCGCGGCTGACAGCGGGACCATAGTGCCAGCGCGACGGGGCAAGCTGGAGTGGTCCCTGGCGCCGGCAACGCCGTTGGGCCTGCTTTGCCGCAGCTGGTCCACGGCGCTGAACCAGATCGCTACAGCGGCTTCAGCCTGGCCTCGATCTGCGCCCGCTTGCCCTCGAGGAACGGGGGCAGGGCGAGCCGTTCGCCGAGGTGCTCCATCGGCTCGTCGGCGTGGAAGCCGGGGCCGTCGGTGGCGATCTCGAACAGGATGCCGTTCGGCTCGCGGAAATAAAGGCTCTGGAAGTAGAAGCGGTCGACCTTGCCGCTGTTGCGGAGGCCCATCTTGTTGAGCCGCTCGGCCCAGGCGCCGTATTCGGTCTCGTTGGGGGTGCGGAACGCAACGTGGTGGACGCCGCCCGCGCCCTGCCGCGCCGGCTGAAGGCTGGGCTGCACGGCGACGTGGAGCTCCGTCTCGGGACCGCCTTCGGCCATCTTGAAGACGTGCACCTTCTCGGCCGAGCCGCCGCCCTTGACGCCATAGGTCCGCACTTCCTCCATCTCCATCACGCCCTTGAGGACATGCTCGGTCGGGCGGATGTCCGGCACGGACATCGTGATCGGGCCGAGGCCACGGAGCTGGTGCCCTGCGGGAACGGTGCTCTTTTCCCACGGGTGGGCCTCGCCGGCCCCGCCATCATCGACCAGGGCGAGGCGCTGGCCTTCCGGGTCCTCGAAATCGAAGCCGAGCCGGCCGTCGGTCTCCTGGAGCGGCCCGACGCGCCGCCCGGCCGCCCTGAGGCGGTCCTGCCAGAAATCGAGCGTCTCGCGCCCGGCGACGCGGAAGGCGGTGCGGCTGACCGAATTGGTGCCGCGCCGTTCGGGGCCCGTTGGCCAGTCGAAGAAGGTGATGTCGGTGCCGGGGGTCGCGACGCCGTCGGCATAGAAGAGGTGATAGGCGGAGGTGTCGTCCTGGTTGACGCTCTTCTTCACGAGGCGAAGCCCGAGCGTCTCGACATAGAAGCGGCGGTTGCCGGGCGCGTCCGCCGTAATGGCGGTCAGGTGATGGATGCCGAGGAGCTTCATCGCAGGTCTCCGTAGGGTTCCGGCAGCCGCCGGAGCAGGGTGCTCCCGCCTATGTAGGACAGCCTGCGGCCGAAGGCACCCGGGGCGCGTGATGGCCCGACGGGCTGGTCTGCCCGGGCGCTACGCACTTCCCTTCGACGCGTGGCGGCCCGGTCGTCGCGGACTCCTCCAGGGTGCCCCGCTTTCGCCTCGCCGGCTGCTCCGAAATCCACGGAAAATTAAGCCTAACGGGATGATAATCGGGAGTCGGCTCGCGTAACGGTCCCATGAGATTCCATTGACGCCCATGAATGCCCCATGGTATCCCACCCTATCCCGGTCGTGAGGGCCAGCAGGTCCGCTCCGCGCGCATGCGCGGCGGCGACGGGAGAGGTGTGTGCGCCTCAGGGCGGCAATGGCGGGGCGAATGGACGAGTTCGTATCCACCTTCACGAACCGGATCGACGGGAAGGGGCGCGTCTCCATTCCGGCGCCGTTCCGCGAGGTGCTGATGCGGGACGGGTTCCAGGGGCTCTACTGCTGCCCGACGCTCGACCAGAAGGCCGTGGATGCGGGAGGCAACCGCTTCCGCGACGCCATCAGGCAGAGCCTGTCGCAGTTCGACCCCTTCTCCGAGGACTACGAGCTCCTGTCGACCGCCCTCATGGGCGAGAGCGAGATCCTGTCGATCGACAAGGACGGGCGGACGGTCTTTCCCGACACGATCCGCGCGCGGGCGGGACTGACGGACCTCGTCACCTTCGTCGGCCAGGGTTTCAAATTCCAGATCTGGGAGCCATCGCGCTTTGCGGCCTACCGCGAGGAAGCGAACTCCCGCATGCGCGCGCTGCGGCAGCGGCTGGGCGCAAAGGGCTCGGCGGGCGTGCCGCCGCAGGGAGGGGGAACGTGACCCCTCGCGATTCCGAAAGAATCGCCGGTGGGCCGGCCGGTCACGTACCGGTCCTGCTTGAGGAGGTTCTGGGCGCGCTCCGGCCGGAGACGGGCGAGGTCATCATCGACGGCACGTTCGGCGCCGGCGGCTATACGAGGGCGATCCTCTCGCGCGGCGCGAAGGTCGTCGCGATCGACCGCGATCCCACGGCGATCGCGGGCGGTCAGGCGCTTGCCGCGGAGGCCGCAGGACGGCTGACGCTGGCGGAGGGCCGGTTCGCCGAAATGGATTCCATCGCCCGCGATGCCGGCTACGAGGCCGTCGACGGGGTGGTCCTCGACATCGGCGTCTCGTCGATGCAGCTCGACACCGCCGAGCGTGGGTTCTCCTTCATGCGCGACGGGCCGCTCGACATGCGGATGGGCCGCGACGGCCCGACGGCGGCCGACGTCGTCAACAACACCGAACCGAAGGATTTGACGCGGATCATCGGCATCCTCGGCGAGGAGAAGAAAGCCGGGCTCGTCTCCCGCGCCATCGTCCGCGCCCGTGAGGAGAAGCCGCTGTCCCGCACCGCCGAGCTCGCCTCGCTGATCGAGCGGGCGATCGGCAGGAGGCCGACCGATCCGATCCATCCCGCGACGCGGACGTTCCAGGCCCTCCGCATCCATGTGAACGGCGAACTGGACGAACTGGCCGATGCACTGGCCGCCGCCGAGCGCATTCTCAAGGTCGGTGGCCGCCTCGCAGTCGTCACATTCCACTCGCTCGAGGACCGGATCGCGAAGCTGTTCCTCGCGGACCGGAGCCGCGAGCGGGCAGGGGGCTCGCGCCATGCGCCCGAGGCCACGGTTCCGCCAGCGACCTTCACGCTTCTCGGCAAGGGTGTCCGCGCGCCGGGCGCGGCCGAGATAGCCGCCAACCCGAGGGCGCGTTCCGCAAAACTCCGCGTGGCGATCCGTACTGCGGCGCCTGCACGATCTCTCGATCCCGCCGCCTTCGGCGTCCCGAACCTTGCCATTATCGGAGCCCGCGCATGAGCGCGATCCTCGAACTGCGGCGGCTGCTGACGCCACTCCTCCTCGTGGTGATGTTCGCCGGTGCACTCTGGACTTACCAGACCAAGCACTACGCGGTGGAGGAAGCGCGCCACGTCAGGCAGCTCCGCGACCAGATCGAGACCGAACGCGTGCGGCTCTCGATGCTGAAAGCAGAGTGGAGCGAGCTGACGCAGCCCGGCCGGCTCCAGGACCTCGTCGAGGCTCATCCGGACCGCCTCGGACTCCAGCCTTTCGGCATCAGCCGGATGGTGCGGATCACCGATATCCCGTTCTCGCCCGACCACGACTTCATCGCGGACGTCGTGGCGGCCAACGCCAACACTGGCCTGCAGGTGCGCTGATGCGGATCGCGGCGGACGAATTCGGCGGCGGCGCCGTCCTCGAACCCAGCTGGGTTGCCCCACGGCCCAAGGCGGCTGCGGCGGCGGCCGACCGTGCCGGGTCGAGAAGCCGGATCGTCCTCATGATCGGGCTGTTCGTGATCCTTTACGGCACGATCTGCGGCCGCCTGATCATGCTCGGCTTCGTCGAGGCGACGCCGACGATCTACCAGTCGGACGCGGCGGCGGCGATCTCGGCAGCGCGGCCCGACCTGGTCGACCGCAATGGCGAGATCCTCGGCACCGACATCCGTACCGCCTCGCTCTACGGCGAGCCGCGCCGCATCCTCGACGTCGACGAGGCGGCCGAGGGCATCCACTCGGTGTTGACCAACCTCTCTGTGGACTGGCTGCGCGAGCGCCTCACCGGCACCGGCGGCTTCGTCTGGATTCAGCGTGAGCTGACCCCGACCGAGCGCGACGCCATCCACAATCTAGGCATTCCCGGGCTCGGCTTCCTGCCGGAGAACCAGCGCTTCTATCCCGGCGGACCGGTGGCGGCGCATATCGTCGGTGCGGTCAACGTCGACAACCAGGGCATCGCTGGCATCGAAAAGTACATCGACGACCAGGGGCTGGCGGAACTCCAGGAGTTCGGCTTTGCCAATGGCGGCGGGCTCAACCTCGAGCCGGTGCGCCTGTCGATAGACCTCCGCGTCCAGCACATCCTCCGCGACGAACTGGTCAGCATGATGGAGCGGCACACCGCGGAAGCCGCCGCGGGCATCGTCTTCGACGTCCACACCGGCGAGATCATCGCCATGTCGTCGCTCCCGGACTTCGACCCGAACCAGCCGGCGCAGGCGCTGGAACCCGACCGGCTCAACCGCGTGACCGCGGGCGTGTTCGAGCTAGGCTCGGTGTTCAAGGTGTTCACAGTAGCGATGGCGCTCGACGAGAACGTCGCAACGCTCGACACCATTTTCGACGCTTCGCATCCGCTTCGTTCCGGCGGCTTCGTGATCAACGACTTCCACGGCAAGAACCGGCCCCTCACCGCGGCCGAGGTGTTCATCTACTCGTCCAACATCGGCGCGGCCCGCATGGCGCTCGCCGCGGGAACGACGACGCAGCAGGAGTTCCTGAGCCGTATCGGCATCACATCGCGCGTCGGCACCGAACTGCCGGAGCGAGCCTCGCCGGTCGTGCCTCGTGCCGCGGACTGGCGTGACCTCACGACCATCACGATTTCCTTCGGCCACGGCATGTCGACCACGCCGATGAACCTGGTGGTCGCCACGGCCGCGCTGTTGAATGGCGGCATCTTCCTTCCGCCGACACTCCTGCCCCGGACCGAGGAGGAGGCTGCGGCGCTCGGCACGCGTGTCGTAAGCGAGGAAACGAGCCGCGAAATGCGCTACCTGTTCCGGCTCAACGTCCTGGAGGGCTCGGGCAGCCGGGCCGAGGTGCCGGGCTATCTCGTCGGCGGCAAGACCGGTACGGCCGAGAAGGTGGTGAACGGCGCCTATTCGTCCACTCAGGTGCTGAATTCCTTCCTCGCCGCGTTCCCGATGGACAACCCGCAATACGTGGTCCTCATCGTCGTGGACGACCCGAACCCGGAGGTGCCCGGCGGCGGCAACACGGCCGGCTACAATGCCGCGCCGGCCGTCGCCAATGTGATCCGCCGATCGGCGTCGATCCTCGGGGTGGCCCCGCGGTTCACGCCCTTCGACGGTGCCACACTTGCGGCCTACTGAGCGGCCACATAGCGGGTCATGGATCAAATCGGGACGGGGGGATCGGGCGGAAGCCCGGTCCGGTTAGGCGAACTTGTAGAAGGCACGGGCAGGGACTCGTCGCGCCCGATAACGGGCGTCACCGCCGATTCGCGGCTCGTCAGGCCCGGCTTCCTCTTCGTGGCCCTGCGCGGCACCCGCCATGACGGCTCCCGCTTCGTGGCCGATGCGATAGCGGCGGGCGCTGCCGCCGTTCTGGTCGGCAACGATGTGCCGCCGCCGGTCGCCGCCGTTCCGGTCCTCGCCTCGCCGGACCCGCGTCATTCGCTTGCCATCGCTGCGGCCCGCTTCTATCCGCGCCAGCCCGAGCATCTCGTCGCCGTCACGGGCACGAGCGGCAAGACATCGGTTTCCGTCTTCACCCGGCAGATATTCGAGGCCGCCGGGCATCCGGCGGCGAGCCTGGGCACGATCGGCCTCGTCGACCGCGGCCGGTCCTTCCCGGGTGGCCTGACGACGCCCGATCCGGTGAAACTCCACGAAACCCTGGACCGGCTCGGCCGGGAAGGGGTGGAGCATGTCGCCATCGAGGCTTCCAGCCACGGGCTCGACCAGCATCGCCTCGACGGCCTCCGGCTCGCCGCCGCCGGCTTCACCAATCTCGGCCGCGATCATCTCGACTATCACCCGACGGTCGCAGACTATCTCGCCGCCAAGCTCCGCCTTTTCCGCGAACTCCTACCCGAGGGCGCCACCGCTGTCATCAACGCCGACAGCGACGTGGCG
The DNA here is from genome assembly GCA_964201375.1 of Kaistiaceae bacterium. Classification (GTDB taxonomy): domain Bacteria; phylum Pseudomonadota; class Alphaproteobacteria; order Rhizobiales; family Kaistiaceae; genus JADLGL01. The sequence continues at coordinate 3,957 of CAXNGA010000033.1, read as the reverse complement.
ACGGAGGTCGTCTCTGCGGTGCCCGATGGCTGCCGGCTGATCACGGTCGGCACCAATGGGCGGGACATCCGCCTCGAAGGCATTGCGACCGAGGGACTGTCGCAGGTACTGACGGTGGAGGTGTTCGGGCGGCCGATGCGTGTGCGTCTGCCTCTTGCGGGCACTTTCCAGGCCGAGAATGCGCTCGTTGCGGCCGGCCTTGCGATCGGCGGCGGCATCGCCGCCGACATGGCGATCGGCGCCCTCGAGCGGCTTCAGGGCGCGACGGGCCGGCTCGAGAAGGTCGGCGAGGCAAATGGCGCGTCGATCTTCATCGACTATGCCCACAAGCCGGAGGCCGTCCGAGCGGCGCTCGCAGCGCTCAGGCCGATGACGGGGGGCCGGCTCATCGTCGTCCTCGGCGCGGGCGGGGACCGCGATCCCGGCAAGCGGCCGCTGATGGGCGCGGCGGCGTCCGAAGCCGCCGACGTCGTCATCGTCACGGACGACAATCCCCGCAGCGAGGATCCGGCCGCGATCCGGAGCGCGGTGTTGGCCGGAGCATCGGGCGCAATCGAGATCGGCGATCGGGGCGCCGCCATCGCCGAGGCGATCGGCATGCTGCGGGCGGGCGATGTCCTGTGCATTGCCGGCAAAGGGCATGAGACGGGACAGATCTTCGGGAGCAAAGTGCTTCCGTTCTCGGACCACGAAGCGGTCCGCGACGCGCTCCGCAGGGTGGCCTGATGACCAGTGCGCTCTGGACCTTTGGCGACCTTGTGGCTGCAACCCGCGGGCGTCCGGTCGGGACCGACCCGAAGTCGGTCGACGGGATCGCCATCGACAGCCGCACGCTCCTGCCGGGCGATGCGTTCTTCGCCGTCAGGGGCGACCGCTTCGACGGCCACACCTTCGTCAGTTCGGCCCTCGCCCATGGTGCCGCCACGGCAATCGTCTCGACCGCCCGTTTGCCGGCGCTCGGTCGCGTCACGGGCTCCATGATCGTCGTCGACGACGTGATGGAGGCCCTTCGCGGCCTTGCACGGGCGGCGCGGGTGCGGAGCCGGGCGAAGATCGTGGCGGTCACGGGGAGCGTCGGCAAGACGAGCACCAAGGACATGCTGCTCCAGACACTCGGCGGCGTCCTGCCGACGCATGGGGCGCCGGCCTCGTTCAATAATCACTGGGGCGTGCCGCTCACGCTCGCACGGATGCCCGCCGACGCCGGCTTCGGGGTGTTCGAGATCGGGATGAACCACGCCGGCGAGATAGCGCCGCTGGTCGGTCTCGTCCGCCCGCACGCGGCCATCGTGACGACCGTGGAGCCGGTGCACCTGGAGTCCTTCGCAAGCGTGGAGGAGATTGCCTACGCCAAGGCCGAGATCCTCACCGGGCTCGATCCCGGCGGCACCGCGATCCTCAATCGCGACAACGGCTATTTCGATCTCCTCCACCGGGTCGCGACCGAACTCGGCATCAGGCACATCGTCGGATTCGGCGAGCATCCGGAGGCGGAGGCCCGGCTCGACGAGCTCGTGCTGGACGTGGACGGATCAACCGTTTCGGCCACGATCCTCGGACGCGGGATTACCTACAGCCTCGGCGCTCCCGGCCGGCACCTCGTCCAGAACAGCCTCGCCGTCCTTGCCGCCGCCGCCGCGACCGGCGCTGACCTCGAAGTGGTCGCGGCCGGGCTTGCCGGCTTCCGCGCCGGCAAGGGGAGGGGCGAGCAGTCCGTGATCGATGTCGGCGACGGAACCGCCACGATCATCGACGAGAGCTACAACGCCAATCCTGCGTCGATGCGTGCGGCGCTGGGGCTTCTCGCCCAGTCGTCGCCCGGGCAGGGCGGAAGGCGTATCGCCGTCCTCGGCGACATGCTGGAACTCGGTACGCAAGAGCTCGTGCTGCATGCCGGCCTCGTGGAACCGGTGGTCGAAGCAGGGGTCGACGCAGTCTTCCTCGCCGGTACGCGGATGAAGGCGCTGTGGGAGGCCTTGCCGCCCGACCGCCGGGGCGTCTATGCCGGATCGGCCGCCGAACTCGAATCGGCCCTCGCGGAGGTGATCGTCCCGGGGGACGTCATCATGGTGAAGGGCTCCAACGGCAGCCGGATGGGGCCGCTCGTGGAATCGTTGAAGCGGCGCTTTGCATCCCGTCCGCTCGGGGTGGCCGAAGGGGCAAACTGATGCTGGTTTTCCTGGCGGAGCTGCTTGCGGATTTCCCCGGGCGGAACGTCGTCAGCTACATCACCTTCCGGACGGGCGCGGCCGCGCTCACGGCGCTCCTCTTCGTCTTCCTGTTCGGCCCGTCCATCATCGCCGCCCTCCGGGTGCGGCAGGGCAAGGGACAGCCGATCCGCGAGGACGGACCGCAGACGCATCTCCTGACCAAGAAGGGCACGCCCACGATGGGCGGGCTCATGATCCTGTCGGGCCTCCTGGTTTCGACGCTCCTTTGGGCGGACCTGCGGAACGTCTATCTCTGGACCGTGCTGGGCGTGACGGTCGCCTTCGGCCTCATCGGCTTCTACGATGACCTCCTGAAAGTCAGGCGAGCCAAGGCGAACACCGGCTTCTCGGGCCGGCGGCGCCTCCTGCTCGAATTCGCCGTCGGCGGCGTGGCGGCCTGGGTGCTGATGAGCGTGGGCGAGGATCCGATCCTCGCTGACGGCCTCGCGCTCCCCTTCGTCAACGAGTGGGTGGTCAATCTCGGCTGGTTCTTCGTCCCGTTCGGGGCGTTCATGATCACCGGCTTCGGCAATGCGGTGAACCTCACCGATGGCCTCGACGGCCTCGCGATCGTGCCGGCGATGATCGCGCTCGCGACATTCGGCGTGCTCGCCTATCTCGTCGGCAACGCGATCTACTCCGACTACCTCCAGCTCCACTTCGTCGTCGGCACCGGCGAGCTCGCGGTGCTGTGCGGCGCCGTGCTCGGCGCGGGCCTGGGCTTCCTCTGGTTCAATGCGCCGCCCGCGGCAATCTTCATGGGCGATACCGGCTCCCTCGCGCTCGGCGGCATGCTCGGCGCCATCGCGGTCGCGACCAAGCACGAACTGGTTGCGCTCGTCGTCGGCGGATTGTTCGTCCTCGAGACGGCGTCCGTGATGATCCAGGTGGCGTCCTTCAAGCTGTTCGGGAAGCGCGTCTTCAAGATGGCGCCGATCCACCACCATTTCGAACAGCTGGGGTGGACCGAGCCGCAGATCGTGATCCGGTTCTGGATCATCGCAGTGGTGCTTGCCCTCATCGGCCTGTCGAGCCTGAAGCTCCGATGATCCCCGCCACCTCCTTCCGCGGCCGCAGGGTCGCCGTGTTCGGCCTGGGCAGGAGCGGGATTGCGAGCGCGAAGTCGCTCGTGGCCGGGGGCGCTGCGCCGGTCTGCTGGGACGACGCCGAGGCGTCGAGGGCGGCCGCCGCCGCCGAGGGGCTCACGGTCCTGGACCTCAACGAGATCGAATGGAGCGGCATGGCAGCGCTGGTGCTGGCCCCCGGCGTGCCGCTCACCCATCCGGCACCGCACTGGACCGTACGGAAGGCGGAGGAGGCCGGCATCCCCGTGATAGGTGACCTCGAGATCTTCTCGATCGAGCGGGCGCGCCATGCGCCGGACGCCCCTTTCGTCGCGATCACGGGTACCAACGGCAAGTCGACGACGACGGCCCTGATTGCCCATCTCCTCACCGCGGCGGGGCGGGACGCGCAACTCGGCGGCAACATCGGTACAGCGACGCTGTCGCTTGAGCCGCCGGCGACCGGGCGCTTCCATGTCCTGGAATGCTCTTCCTACCAGATCGATACCGCGCCCAGCCTGCGGCCGACCATCGGCATCCTTCTGAACATCAGCCCCGACCACCTCGACCGCCACGGCACCTTCGAGCGCTATGCCGAGGTGAAGGCGCGGCTGCCGAAGGCTTCGGACCTTGCCATCGTCGGGGTCGACGATCCGGACTGCGCGCTGATCGCCGATCACATC
>CAXNGA010000032.1:0-9913 GCA_964201375.1 Kaistiaceae bacterium | reverse complement strand
GTGGAAGTGCTGCTCGTCCATCCCGGCGGCCCTCTCTGGGCAAAGAAGGACGATGGCGCGTGGTCGATTCCCAAGGGAAACCTTCATCCCGGCGAGGCCGAGATTGCCGGCGCGCGGCGGGAGTTCAGCGAGGAGACCGGCGGGGTCGCCGACGGGCGGGCGTTCGAGCTCGGCCGGTTCCGCCAGCCCTCGGGCAAGGTCGTGGTCGCCTTCGCCGTCGAGGGCGCCTTCGACCTCGCCGATTTCCACAGCAACACCTTCGAGCTGGAATGGCCGCCGCGCTCGAAGAAGATGCGCGAATTCCCGGAGGCCGACCGGGCGGCGTGGTTCACGCCCGACGTCGCCGCCGTGAAGCTGCTGCGCGGGCAGGCACCGATGATCCCGGCGCTGCTGGAGCATCTGCTGCGGTAGCTCCCGCCTCGTCCGGAGAATCAGAACCGTCGTTCCGGACAGCCGAAGGCTGATCCGGAACCCCTTGTTCCCTGGGCACGGCCGCCCTTGGCGAATCCGGTGCCCTCCGCACAAAGGGTCCCGGGTTCCGCTTCGCGGCCCCGGGACGACGGTGGCATGGACTCGGGAACGCACCCCTACCAGTCCCGCCGCTTCAGCTTCGCCGCCATGACCGCCCGTGCGTGTTTCCCGAACGAGCGCGACTGGGCGTGGCGCTGGGCGAGGGTGGCGCTGTTCAGCGCATCCTCGCGCCGGAGTTTCTCGAAGCGGCGGAGGCGCTCGGGTTCGAGCGTGCCGCCGTCGATCGCCGCGCGTACGGCGCAGCCCGGCTCGGTCTGGTGGCGGCAGTCTTGGAAGCGGCAGCGGGCTTCGAGCGCGACGACGTCGGCGAAGACGTCGTCGATGCCATCCTCGGCGTCGGTGAGCTGGAGTTCGCGGATGCCGGGGGTATCGATCAGCCAGGCGCCCGTCGCCATCCGGTGCAGCGACCGGCCGGTCGTCGTGTGGCGGCCGTGCGAATCATGATCGCGGATGGGAGCGGTCGCGAGCGCGCCGTCGCCCATCAGGGTGTTGACGAGGGTCGATTTGCCGACGCCCGACGAGCCCATCAGGACGATCGTCTGGCCCGGCCTCAGCCACGGCGCGAGCCGTTCGACGACCTCCGGATCGCGCGCGTTGCAGGTCTCGACCATGAGCCCCGCCGAAAGCTGCGACGCCTCGGCCGCGTAGGACGCCGCATCGTCCGTCATGTCGGCCTTGGTGAGGACGACGACGGGCTCGACCTCGGCCTCACGGGCGAGCGCAAGATAGCGTTCGAGCCGCGCCGGGTTGAAGTCGTGGTTGCACGACGACACGATCAGCACGGTGTCGACATTGGCCGCCAGCAGCTGGATGCGATGCGCCGTGCCGGCCGACTTGCGCTTGAAGAGGCTGCGGCGTTCGAGGACCCGCTCGACCCGCAGGATCGCGGGGTCGATGAGGACCCAGTCGCCGATCGTCGGCATCTCCTCCTCGCCCCACGGCCGGAGCGTGGCGCGGGCCTCGAAGCCGGGGGCGACGATATCGACGCCGTTGCGGTGGACGACGGCAACGCGGGCCGGAACCAGCCCCGCGTCCTCGCCGAGCTGTGCCTGAAAGTGCCGCGACCAGCCGAACGCGGCCAGGTCGGTGGAGGAAGGGATCATTGGTGTCTCGATCGAAGGCTCCGGATGGAGCCGGTTGAGCGCAGATCTCCCACGCGGCCCCGATGCGGGCACGGGCGGGCAGGCTCAGCTGATCGAGAGGGTGCGCCCCCGAAGGCGCTGCCGTCAAACGAACGCGGTGGAGCGTCCGAGCGCGCTAACCCTGCGCGACCAGCCCGGTTGGGACAATGGCGGACATGAAACCCTCCTTGGCTGGCGTACTGTTGAACTTCGATACGCCCGATCCGACTGCGCGGTCAACGACGCTTGCCTCCCTTCGCGCGCTTCGGCACAAGGCGCGCCATGCTCCAGATCAGCGACATCACGTACCGGATTGCCGGCCGGACTCTCCTCGACCATGCCTCGGTCACCATCCAGGCGGGGGCGCGCGCCGGGCTCGTCGGGCGGAATGGCGCGGGAAAGTCGACGCTGTTCGGGCTCATCACGGGCATCCTCTCGGCCGAGGACGGCACGATCAGCGTGCCGCGGAACTGGCGGATCGGCGAGGTGGCGCAGGAGGCGCCCGCCGGCGAGGAGTCGCTGCTGAGCGTGGTGCTCGCGGCCGATACCGAGCGGGCCAATCTCCTCCGTGCTGCGGAGACCGAGAAGGACCCCAACCGGATCGCCGAAATCCACATGCGGCTCGGCGACATCGGCGCCCATTCGGCCGAGGCGCGTGCGGGTTCGATCCTGTCGGGCCTCGGCTTCAGCCCGGAGACGATGCGCGGCCCCTGCTCTGCCCTGTCGGGCGGCTGGCGCATGCGCGTGGCGCTCGCGGCGGCGCTGTTCGCCCAGCCGGACCTTCTCCTTCTCGACGAGCCGACGAACTACCTCGATCTCGAAGGCACGCTGTGGCTGCAGACGTTCCTGACGAAGTATCCGCACTCTGTGCTGATCGTCTCGCACGACCGCGACCTCCTCGACACCTCGGTCGACACGATCGTCCATCTCAACGAGGGCAAGCTGACGCTCTATCGCGGCGGCTACACCTCGTTCGACCGCCAGCGGCGCGAGCAGCAGGCGCTGCAGTCGAAGATGCGCGAGAAGCAGGTGGCGCAGCGCGACCACATGATGGCGTTCGTCGAGCGCTTCAAGGCGAAGGCGAGCAAGGCCAAGCAGGCGCAGTCACGGCTGAAGGCGCTCGAGAAGATGGAGCCGATCGCCGAACTCGTGAACGAGCACGTCTACCCGTTCTCGATCCCCGACCCGAAGAAGCCGGCGGCGCCGCCGATCGTGTCCATGGACAATGTGAGCGCGGGCTACCATCCCGGCGTGTCGGTGCTGCGCGGCATCGACCTGACGATCGGCACCGACGACCGGATCGGCCTTCTCGGCCAGAACGGCAACGGCAAGTCGACGCTGGCGAAGCTGATCTCGGGCCGGCTGCAGGCGCAGTCGGGCGATCTCCGCCTCGCCAAGCTGACGGTCGGCTATTTCGCCCAGCACCAGCTCGACGAACTCAACCCGGCGCGCTCGGCCTTCGACCATGTGAAGAAGCTGATGCCGGACACGCCCGACGCTGGCGTGCGAGCAAGGGCGGGGGCGCTCGGCTTCCCCGGCAACAAGATGAACACGCCCACGGGCGAACTCTCGGGCGGCGAGAAGGCGCGGCTCCTCCTCGGCATTGCCGCCTTCCCCGGCGTGAACCTCCTCATCCTCGACGAGCCGACGAACCATCTCGACATCGACAGCCGCCAGGCGCTCGTCCAGGCGCTGACCGATTTCGCGGGCGCGGTCATCATCATCAGCCACGACCGGCACCTACTCGACGCGACGGTCGACCGCCTGCTTCTCGTCGCCAACGGGACCGTGTCGCGGTTTGAGGGCGACATGGAGGACTACCGCCGGCGCATCCTCGAGGAGCGGGCGTCCGATGGCGGAGGCGACAAGTCCGCCGCCGGCGGGGGATCGAAGGAGTCGGCGCAGGAGCGGCGACGCGAGGCCGCGCTGCGGCGCGAACAGGCGGCCCCGCTCCGGCAGAAGATCAAGAAGGTCGAGGCGTTGCTGGCATCGCTTCACAAGGAGATTCAGCGTCTCGACGGAGTTTTGGCCGATCCCGCGACCTACGCGGCCGGCGGAACCACGGTCACCACGCGCACGCGTGAGCGAGGCGAAGCCCAGAAGAAGCTGAAGGCCGCTGAGGAAGAATGGCTCACGCTGAGCGACGAGCTCGAAGCGGCGATGGCGGGGTAGGTTCTGGGTTCACTCAGCCCGCGACGCTCAACCGTCGTTCCGGCCGGAGCGAAGCGTAGAGCCGGAACCCTTTGTTCCCAGGGCATGGCCGCGCCCCGAGAACAAAAGGTTCCGGGTTCCGCTTCGCGGCCCCGGAACGACGGAATGTCGATAACGGAAAAGGCCACGCCCGCGCTACAGCGCGACGAACGGGAAGCTTAGTTGCCGAAGAGGTAGTTCAGGCCGAACCGGATGAGGTGCGAGCTGTTGCGATGGGTGAAGGTATCCCCATCGGTGTTGCCCGTCGTGTCCGTGCCGAGGTTCAGGTAGTTGTACTCGAGCTTGGCCGTCCAGTTCGCATCGAACGCGAACTCCGCGCCAGCGCCGAGGACGTAGCCGAACTGCGGCCCGGTCAGACCCGTGAGGTCGCCGGCATCGGTGGTCGGGCCAACGTCGAGATCGCCATAGGCGGCGATGTACTGGGTGACGACGCCGCCGGCGCTCGCGAACAGGAGCGTGCGGTCCATGGCGAGGCCGACGCGGCCGGCCAAGGTAGCGTACCAGCCGTAGTTCACGGTGCCGAAGTCGTCGTTCACCGTGCCGTCCGGGTCGGCGTTGCCGATACCGGTGGTGACGGTGGTGGCGCCGGCGCCGTTGTTGTAGCCGGCTGTGCCTTCGATGCCGAACAGGAGAACACCGGTATCGCGGTTGTAGCCAACCGTGATGCCGCCAAGGAGGCCCTGCGCCCCGACGCCGAGGGTCGCGCCGAGAACACCTTCGTCGAAGCCGCCGTCAGTGCCGATCGCCGTCGCCGTCGCGGACGACAGGCCGAAGCCGTATCCCCCGAACGCGCCGGCATAGGGGCCAGTCCAGTTGAAGCCGGTCGCAGCCAGCGGCGCGACCGGAGCCACGGGCGGGACCGGCGGCACGGCGTCGGCCGCCATCGCGGGCACAGCAAGCCCGACGATCGCAACACTGGCCAGAAGAAGCCGCTTCACCGACAACACACGCCTCCAGCCAGACACAGCTGGCTATCCAAACCTTTGAAAAGGTACCACCCGGCGCAACCGGGCGTCTATGACCGGAATGCAACAGTTGGGAATTGAGAGGGGCTGCCGCAACGGGGAAAAGCAAGGATTCGCGCGGAGTTGGTCACCCGGCGCGTTTCTCCCAGCGCCCGTCGCCGTTCTGTTGCCAGTAGGTCGCCGCATGGCCGGCTGCCACCATCCCCCGCCACGCTCCGCGGGCGGATTCGAGCGCGGCCGGGTCGTTGCCGTCGAAGATGACGACGACACGGTCGTACCCGGCGGCGTCCGCCGGCACGGCGCCGTCGACGAAGAAGCGGACCGTCGCGCCGTTCGGATTGCCCTCCCCGGCAGTCAGGACGATCGGCTGCCCCTCCGGTTCGGCGTCGGTCCCGTGCGGAAGGAAGGATTCGTCCGAGTACGTCCAGAGATGCGCATCGAGCGCTGCGACGCGCTCCGCCGACGCCGCCTGCACCACCGCGCGCCAGTTCCGCTCGAGTGTCTTCTCCAGGAGACCGGGGAGGACGGCTTCGAGCGGCTGGCGCTGCAGGTGGTAGAACAGAATGTCGGTCACCCTATCCTTCGTAGTTGTCGGCGATCAGCCGGTCGAGGAGCCGAACGCCGAAGCCCGAGCCCCAGGACCGGTTGGTGTCGTGGGCGGGCGAGCCCATCGCGGTCCCGGCGATGTCCAGATGCGCCCAGGGCGTGTCCTTGACGAACCGCTTCAGGAACTGGGCCGCAACTATGGAGCCGCCGTCCCTGCCGCCGATGTTCTTCATGTCGGCGTTCTTGGAATCGATCGCCTTGTCGTACTCGGTGCCGAGCGGCATCCGCCAGACGCGGTCGCCCGAGGCCTCGCCGGCTGCCGTCAGCGCCGTCGCCAGCGGATCGTCGTTCGAGAAGAGGCCGGCATAGTGATGGCCGAGCGCGACGATGATGGCGCCCGTCAGGGTCGCGAGGTCGATCATCAGCCGCGGCGACCAGCGCTGCTGGCTGTAGTGGATGAGGTCGCACAGGACCAGCCGGCCCTCGGCGTCGGTGTTGAGCACCTCGACGGTCTGCCCCGACATGGACGTGACGATGTCGCCCGGCCGCTGCGCGTTGGCGTCGGGCATGTTCTCGACCAGGCCGATGATGCCGATCACGTTGGCCTTGGCCTTCCGCCGGGCGAGCGCGGCGAGCGTGCCGGTTACGGCAGCGGCGCCGCCCATGTCGCCCTTCATGTCCTCCATGCCGGCAGCGGGCTTGATCGAGATGCCGCCGGTGTCGAACGTGACACCCTTGCCGATGAGGACGACCGGCTTGTCTTTCGCCTTGCTGCCGTTCCACGACATGATGGCAACGCGTGCCGGGCGGACGGAGCCCTGCGCCACGCCCAGAAGCGCGCCCATGCCGAGCTTGCGGAGATCCTTCTCGACGAGGATCTCGATGGTGAGGCCCAGCGATTCGAGCTGTTTCACGCGATCGGCGAATTCGACCGGACCGAGCACGTTTGCCGGCTCGTTGACGAGGTCGCGGGCAAGGTTGACGCCCTCGCCCACCGCGGCGCGGGCAGTCCAGGCCCGCTTCGCCCTGGCGGAATCCTCGACCGCGATGGTGAGGCCGGCGGGCGGCTTCTTCGCAGCCTCCGATTCCTCGTCGTTCCGGCCCGGTCGGCCACCCTTGTACTTGTCGAAACCGTAGGCGCGCAGCATCGCGCCCAGTGCGAACTCGGCCGCGTCCGTACCCTCCCCGCCGTCCGGGCGCTCCAGCAGCACCGTCGCCACCTGGCCCCGGCGGAGCGTGCCGCAGGCGGCGCCGCCCAGCTTCTGCCAGTCCTGCCCCGTCATCTTGTCGCCCTTGCCGAAGCCGACGACGACCAGCCGTTCGACGCCCGCGACATCGGGCGCGAGGATGTCGAGGGTCGTCCGCGGCTTGGCCTTGAACTCGGCGAGCGCGGCCGCCTTTTCGATGAGCGCCTTCGCTCCGAGGGCGGTAGCCTGCGGCCCGAGCGACAGGCCCTCACCGGCGAATACGATCACGGTGCCCCTGACGGCCCCGCCGGGTTTGACGAAACTGATGGCTGGAACGGAACTCATCATTGCCCCTTGTAAGACGGCGGCAGACCTTGTGTGGTCGCTTGGGTTGGCTGAGCGATCGGATCGATCGGTGATGGTGGCTGGCGTAAGGCCGATGGGGTCGCTGAGCCACCATCGGTATCCTGGACATGAGGGCCGGCCGGCGTGCCCGATGCGGGGCGCGAACGAGCGTCCGTGCGAACTCCCTGTTTCGCCATGAAACTGGTCCAGCGCTACATTTTCCGCAAGCTGCTGGGTGCGTTCCTCGTCGCATTTCCGGCACTGTCGATCACGATCTGGGCCACGCAGGCCCTTCGGCAGCTGAGCCTGGTGACCGATCGCGGCCAGGGCGTGAGCGTGTTCATCGAAGCATCGCTGCTGCTGCTTCCGGGTCTCGTGATGATCGTTGCCCCCGTCACGATGCTCATCGTCGTCATCATGACGCTCAACAGCCTCAACGGCGATTCGGAACTGATCAGCCTCAACGCCTCGGGGGGGGCTCCGGGGATTCTCGTGAAGCCGGTTCTTGCGCTCGCAATCCCGGTTTTCTGCCTTTCGGCGGTATCGTCGCTCTACTTCAATCCGGTCACCGCACGGGAGGGCAACCGGCTGTTGTCGGAAGTGAATGCCAATGTGATCGCGTCATTGATCCGCCCTGGGCAGTTCCGGTCGCTCGGCCGCGATGTGGTGATGCAGGTGCGGTCGATCGAGCCCGGCGGCCGGCTGGAGGAGATATTCGTTTACGATAGGCACGACCCGGCGCAGACCGTCGCCTACCTCGCCCGCACCGCATCGGTCGTCGACCGCGAGGAGGGCAAGTTCCTGCTGATGCAGGACGGTGTCATCCAGCGCCGCGACACCGATTCGAATGCGATCTCGATGATAGCGTTCGATACCTACCCGCTCGATCTCAGCAGCCTCGCCAATGCCGGCGCGCCCGGAGGGATTCGTCCGAACGAACGACCGCTCGGCTATCTTCTCTCGCCGGACCCGAGCGACCCGCTGTACCAGGCGAATCCGTTCGTTTACGCCGCAGAACTGCACAACCGGATCACCGTGCCCTTCTACGTGCTGGTCCTTGCACTCCTGCCGACGGCGCTCCTCGGCGCGGCCCGGTCGGCGCGCCAGGGCCGGGTTCTGGTTACCACCGGCACCGCGGCATTCTCCGCAGCGCTGCTCGCCACGAACCTCTACTTCGGCGGGACCCTCAAGAACACTCCGGCGCTCCTGCTGCCGGTCTATCTCGTCCCCATCCTCGGCATCGCCCTGCCAATCCTGACCCTCGCGACGGGCTGGCGTCCGCGTCGTCCGGACTGGCTGCGGCTTCTTTTCCGACGGCACCGCACGGTTGGGGCCGCCTGATGCGGATCGGCCTCACACTCTCGCGATACATCGCATGGAGGCTCGCGAAGACGACACTCGTCATCTTCGGCGTCTTCATCGTCCTGGTCTCGATCGTCGACTTCACACAGATGGCGCGGTTCATAGGTACCGCCGGGCTGACCGCCGGAACCGCCCTCGCTGTCTCCTTCCTCCGCGGTCCGAGCCTTGCCGAATCGGTCCTCCCGTTCGCAGTGCTGTTCGGCGCAATGATCACCTTCGTGCAATTGAACCGGCGGCTGGAACTGACGGTCGCGCGCTCAGCCGGTGTCTCGGCGTGGCAGATGCTGCTGCCGGCAGGGATGGTGGCGTTCCTCATCGGTCTGCTGGCGATCACCGCCTACAATCCGGCCGCCGTCGCCCTCCGCGAAATGTCCGTTCCGCTCGGCGGCGCATACGTGCGCTCGGACAGTTTTGGCGAAGGCGGTCAGATCTGGCTGCGGCAGAACGGCGATGACGGCCCGTCGATCATCGGAGCCCTTCGCAGCCGGAACAACGGCACAGGGCTCGCTGGCGGGGTGACGGCGTTCCTCTTTGCCGACGACGGCACGCTGCGCCTCAGGGTCGATGCGCGCTCCGCCGAACTCGTCGGACAGGAATGGGTGATGAACCGGGCCGTCGTCACGCCCGTCGGGGCACCCGCGCGGGAAGGGGATGAGTTCCGCCTCCACACCAACCTCACCGCCGCCCAGATCCACGAGTCGCTCGCCGACCCTGCCACTGTGGCATTCTGGCGACTCCCCGGCCTCATCGAGATCGCCCGCCAGACCGCCCTGCCCGCAACGGACCTCCGGATGCAGCTCAGCACGCAGGTCTCGCTGCCGATTCTCCTTGTGGCGATGGTGTTTATCGCAGCGGTCGTGTCCCTGCGCTTCTCCCGTACACTCAACATGGGACGGCTCGTCGTCGCTGGCGCGGTCAGCGGCTTCATGCTTTACCTCCTCTTGGTAGTTTCGGGCGATCTTGGACGAAGCGGCGTCGTGCCACCGGGGATCGCAGCTTGGGCCCCGGTCATCCTGGCGATGCTGGTGAGCGTCAGCCTGCTGTTGCGTACGGAGGATGGATGATCGCAGGCCCCAGCCTGTCCCGATCGGCCGGCGGTACGGGCCGCCGGTGGCTGGCGTGGATCGTCCTGGCGATTCTTATCGCTTTCGCGCGCGCTTTGCCGGCGGCGGCCCAGGGCGCCCCGCAGCTTTTCCTCGAGTCAGACAACCTCGTCTACAACTACGAGGAGGACATCATCTCCGCGGTCGGCAATGTCGTGGTCCGCTACGACGGCTACCTGCTCACGACCGACCGGATGACGTACTACCAGACGACCGGGCGGCTCGTTGCCATCGGGAACGTACGGATCGTGGCGCCGGACGGCACCGTCTATCAGGCCGAGCAGGCCGACGTGACGGACGACTTCCGCGAGGGGTTCATCGAGCAACTGTACGTGGCCACGACTGAGCGGACCTTCTTCACCGCCGACCGCGCCGAACGCTTCAGCACCGAGGTCACCGAGTTCAGCAACGCGACCTATACCGCCTGCGAGATCAGCTTCCGGGAAGAGGCGCGCCCGCCGCTCTGGAACGTGCGTGCAGCCCGCATGATTCACAACGAAGAAGAGCGGATGATCTACTTCGAGCGGGCACGGCTCGAATTT
>CAXNGA010000031.1:0-9920 GCA_964201375.1 Kaistiaceae bacterium | reverse complement strand
CGGCTGCCTATCGGCTCATAGCAGGAGACTCGCGGTGAGTCGTGTCGTGCTCGTGACCGGCGGGGCCGGATATGTCGGCTCGCATGCGTGCAAGGCGCTCGCCCGGGCCGGATACACCCCGGTCACCTATGACAGCCTCGTATTGGGGCACGAATGGGCCGTGCGCTGGGGTCCCCTCGAAGTCGGCGATATCCGTGACGAGGCGCGCCTGGTCGAGGTAATGCGCCGGCTTCGGCCGGAGGCGGTGCTGCACTTTGCAGCTTCCGCCTATGTCGGGGAGTCCGTCACCCACCCGGCGGAGTACTATTCCAACAACGTCGCCGGCTCGCTCGCGCTCCTCAACGCCATGCGTCGGTCGGGCACCGGTCGCCTAGTGTTCTCCAGCACCTGCGCCGTCTATGGCGTGCCGGCATCCATGCCGATCGCGGAGGACGCCGCCACCGATCCGATCAACCCCTATGGCGCGACCAAGCGGACCGTCGAGCGCATGCTCGCCGACTTCGGGCACGCCTATGGCATCAGGAGCATCGCGCTCCGCTATTTCAACGCGGCCGGCGCGGATCCGGACCTCGAGACCGGCGAGCAGCATGATCCGGAGACGCATCTCATCCCGATCGTCCTCGATGTCGCAGCCGGCGTTCGTCCGTTCGTGACGATCCACGGCAGCGACCACCCGACCCCCGACGGAACGTGCGTCCGCGACTACACCCATGTGACCGACCTTGCCTCGGCGCATGTGCTGGCCCTCGCGCGCCTCGGCGAGGAGGGGAGCCGGCCGGCGATCAATCTCGGCACGGGCATCGGCGTTTCGGTCGCCCAGGTGATCGATGCGGCGCGCGCCGTCACCGGCCGGCCGATCGCGACCGTCGCCGGGCCGCGCCGCGCCGGCGATCCGCCAACGCTGGTAGCCGATCCGCGCCTTGCGGGAAGCGAGCTGGGCTGGCGCGCGGAGATTCCCTCGATCGAAGCCATCATCGGTACCGCCTGGGCCTGGCACCAGGCGGAAAGGGTGGACGCACCGCGCGCCCGCCGGGTCGCTGCCCTCTGATCCGAAATGTGCGGCATCAACGGCATCTTCGCCCACAACCCGGCGGCCAACGCGCCGAACGGGGCCGAACTGCTGCGGACGCGGGATGCGATGGCCGCCCGCGGCCCGGATGGCACGGGGGCCTGGTGGAGCGACGACGGCCGCTGCGCGCTCGGCCACAGGCGCCTCGCCATCATCGACACGAGTCCGGCCGGCGCGCAGCCGATGACGAGCTTCGACGGCTCGCTCACCGTCACCTTCAACGGCGAGATCTACAATCACCCCGAGCTCCGTCGCGTCCTCGAAGCTGACGGCGTCCGCTTCCGCAGCGCTTCCGACACGGAAGTCCTGCTTCATCTCTATCGCCGCGAGGGCGCGGAAATGGTCCGGCGGCTGCGCGGGATGTTCGCCCTTGCGATCTTTGACGAGGCCCGCGGCGGGGTTTTCCTTGCGCGTGACCCCTACGGCATCAAGCCGCTCTACATCGCCGATGATGGCTGGACGCTGCGCTTCGCCTCCCAGGTCAAGGCGCTGCTCGCGGGCGGCGCCGTCTCACTGGATCCTGAGCCCGCCGGCATCGTCGGCTTCCATCTCTTCGGGTCGGTGCCGGAGCCGTTCACGCTCTATCGCGCCATACGAGCGCTGCCGGCCGGCCACACCCAGTGGATCGACGCCGCGGGCTCCCGCGAGCCGCGCCGGTTTGCGTCCATCGCGGCGACGCTCGCCGAGGCCACCAGCGTTACTGCTTCTGCCGCGGAAGTCCGGGCGCGGGTGCGCGCATCCGTCGGCGCGAGCGTTAGGGCGCACCTCCTCGCCGATGTCGAGGTGGGGGTGTTCCTTTCGGCGGGAATCGACTCGGGCGCCTTGCTCGGCCTCGCGCGCGAGGCGGGGCAGCCGCGCCGGGCGATCACGCTCACCTTCGACGAGTTTCGCGGCAGCGCCGCGGACGAGGCCCCGCCAGCGGTCGAGATCGCCCGTCGCTACGGCGCCGAGCATGTCGTCCGGAGTGTCGGCAGGGCCGAGTTCGAGCGTGATCTTCCCGCCATAACGGCCGCGATGGACCAGCCGTCGATCGACGGGGTCAACACCTGGTTCGTCGCCAAGTCGGCCCGGGAGGCCGGCCTGAAGGTGGCGCTGTCGGGCGTCGGCGGCGACGAACTCCTTGCCGGATACCCGAGTTTTCGCGACGTGCCGCGCTGGCGCCGGAGGTTCGGACCGCTGGCCGCCGTGCCGGGGGCAGGGATGCTGGCCCGGCGTGTCCTTGCCGCCGTGGCGCCGCGGCTGGCGCGCGACAACCCCAAGGCGCTCGGGATGCTGGAGCACTCGGCGAGCTGGGGCGGGGCGTATCTCCTGCGCCGCGGCCTGTTCCTCCCGCACGAACTGTTCGGCTTCCTCGATCCGGAACTCGTCCGCGACGGGGTGGCCCGGCTCGAACTCGCCCGCCGCTTCCGCGCGAGCCTTCGTCCCGACCCGGGCAGCGATGTCGGACGGGTCACCGCACTCGAATCGACGTTCTATCTTCGCAACCAGCTGTTGCGCGACGCGGACTGGGCCGGAATGGCGCACGGGCTGGAGATCCGGACCCCCCTGGTCGACTTCACGCTCCTGACCGAGCTTGCGCCGGTCCTGCCCCGGTTCGGCGGCGGGGCGGGCAAGGCGGCGCTCGCCGCAGCCCCCTCGCTGCCGCTGCCGGACGCGGTCGCCAGGCGTACCAAGACCGGCTTCGAGATCCCGGTGCGGCAGTGGATGCGATCGACGGCGGAAGCGGGAGAGTCGCGAAGCCGCGGCGCCGGGGCACGCAGCTGGGCGCGCTGGGTATTCGGCCATTCGATGATCACGGGCAAAGTGGCGTGACCGAGCCCTTCCGGGTGCTCGCCCTCGTCACCGATGCCTTCGGCGCGCCCGGCGGCATCGCGCAGTACAACCGCGACTTCCTCACCGCGCTCGCCGAGGAGGCGGGGTTCGAGATCGTGGTGCTGCCACGCCGGGGGGGAACCGGCGAGACCGCGCCGGTGGGCGGCATCACCCAGCTTCCGGCCCGACCGGGACGGACGGGCTACATCGCAACGGCGCTCCGCACGGCCGCGACGAGCCGGTTCGACCTCGTCTTCTGCGGCCATCTCTACGCCGCGCAACTCGCGCGCGCGGCCGCGCGCATCCGGCGGTCGCGGCTCCTCGTCCAGTTGCACGGAATCGAGGCCTGGACGGAGCCGCGCCGGAACGCGCGGAAGGCGATCGAGCGGGCGGACCTCGTCCTCTCGGTCTCGCGCTTCACCCGCGCGGCGGCGCTCGGCTGGTCGACATTGCCGCCCGAACGGGTCGCCGTCGTTCCAAACACCGTGCGCGAACTGTTCGAGCCCGGTGATCGCCAGGCGGCCCGCGCTGCCATGGGCTTCACCGATGAGATCGTTCTCCTGTCCGTCGGACGCCTCGATTCACGGGAGCGCTACAAGGGGCAGGATCGCATCATCGATGTGCTCCCCGCACTGATTGCCGGGGGTCGCAAGGTCGCCTATGTCGTGGCAGGCGATGGCGACGATCGGGAAAGACTCGAATCGCGCGCCAGGGAAATTGGCGTCGAGGACGCGGTGCAATTCGTGGGCGAGCTTCGGGAGACCGAACTGCCTTCGCTGTATCGGGCGGCGGACCTCTTCGTCCTGCCGTCCACCGGAGAAGGGTTCGGCATCGTGTTCCTCGAAGCCATGGCATGCGGGACGCCTGCGATGGGCCTTGCGGCCGGCGGTGCGCCGGACGCGCTCGGGGACGGCTCCCTCGGCACGCTCGTGTCAGCGGAGCAACTCGGTCCGGCCATCGCCGCACTCCTCGATGGCCAGGGGGTCGATCCCTCGGCGCTCTCAGCCGCCGTTGCGGACAGGTTCGGCCGCGTGCCGTTCCGCCGTGCCGTCGCCAGGCTTGCAGCACGGCTCGTGGAGGTCGCGTGAGCGAGAGCGCCGGGACGCCCCAGCCGAAGCCGAGGGTCATCGTCCTCGAGCCCGGTCGCGCGGAGCGCCACTACTGGCGCGACCTCTGGGCGTATCGCGAGCTGTTCGCAATCCTGGCGTGGCGCGACGTCACCATCCGCTACAAGCAGACCGTCATCGGCATCCTCTGGGCGGTCATGCGGCCGTTTCTCACGATGGTGGTCTTCACCGTCGTGTTCGGGCAGATCGCCAACCTGCCGTCCGAAGGGGCGGCGCCCTATCCGGTCATGGTCTTCGCGGGGATGCTGCCCTGGTTCCTGTTCGCGACGATCCTCGGGGATGCTTCCAACAGCCTCGTGGCCAATACCCAACTCGTGGGAAAGGTCTACTTCCCGAGGCTCATCATTCCGAGTTCCAGTGCCGTCGTCGCACTGGTCGATTTCACGGTCAGCCTGTTTCTGCTTGCCGGGATCATGGTCTGGTTCGGCTTCTGGCCGACCCCGCGCATCCTGCTCCTGCCGCTCTTCGTCGTCATGGCGGTGCTGGCGAGCCTTGGACCCGCCTATCTCCTGACGGCGTTGAACGTCAAATACCGCGACTTCCGCTTCCTCGTCCCGTTCATCCTGCAGTTCGGCCTGTTCCTCTCTCCCGTCGGCTTCTCGAGTTCGGTGGTGCCCGACGAGTGGCGGTTCCTGTACAGTCTCAACCCGATGGTCGGCGTCATCGACGGCTTCCGCTGGTGCATCCTCGGCGGCGAGAGCGCCATCTATTGGCCCGGTTTCGCCCTCAGCCTTCTTGTCGTTGCCGTGTTCCTCTGGCTTGGCATCCGCTACTTCAGGAAGACGGAGCGGTCCTTTGCGGACCTCCTTTGAGGCGCAACCGGGGGCATCCGTGCTACACATCAGACGAGCCTCGACGCGCACGAATGGAGGTCCGTCAGCAGCGCCATGACCGGTCGTTTCCCGCAGCCATCCCCAGTCCCGGGCCGGAGCAACGGATGATGGCGCATCCTGCTGGCGCCGATCCGGCGGCCGTGTTCGCCGCCGCAGGCCATCTTCCGCCGTTCCAGTTCCTCGACGTCGAAGCCCGCGGGCATGTCGCCGCGCACATGCCCGTCGAGCCGGCAGGTCCGCTGCCGCCCGGCTGGGCCAAGGCATTGGCTGCGTCGGACGCGGTGTTCGCTTGCATCGGGCGCGACCCGCGCCTCCTCGCGCGGCTCCGGCTGATCCTCGGCGATGACATCGTCCTGTGGGGAGCATCGATCGTCGCCCGCGTGCCCGGACAGGTCCATCCGTGGCACAGCGATGTCGAGAGCATGCGGCCGGAGGGTGGCTTCGTCTCGGTCTGGATCGGGCTCGAGAACACGAGCCGCGATTCAGCGCTCAACATGATCTCCGGGTCGCATCGTGTCGGCAGTTCCATCCAGGAGCTCCTTCATCGCGAGCGCCTGTCGCGCACCGATGCCGATGAGGCGCGCCTGCTCCGCTGGGCCAGGGCGGTGGTGCCGGAGGCCGAGGCGATCGTGCCGGAAATGGCGGACGGCGATACGATCTTGTTCGATGGCCGCCTCTGGCACGGCACAAGCAACCGCCGCCAGACCGGCACCCGCAAGGCTCTGCTGCTCCAGTACGCGGCCTCGGACGTTCCGGTCCATGCGCCCAGGACCTTCGACTGGCCCGTCGTGTTCGAAGAGCGGCGGCCTCCCGTGGTGGTGGTGTCCGGCCACCCGCATCCCGCCAATCTCGTGGTCCCGCGACCCCCGCTGGCTTTGCCGCGCCCGTCGGTCATGGGCGCCCGCTTCAACGATGCGCTGCCGCTCTTCGGGCGGGACACCGAGTGGTGGAGCTACCATCCGGACTTCCAGGCCAGCACCGCCAACCTCCGCCATGTGACCGGCCACGCCTCGTCCCTCGCACCGGGCGCGACCCCGCACCCGCCGCACGTGCATCAGGAGGAGGAGATCCTTCTCGTCCTCGACGGCGAGGCGGAAATCGTCCATCCGCGCGCGGCCGAGGACAGGGAGCCGGCGCTGCACCGTCTGGGCCCGGGGGAATTCTCCTACACCCCGGCCTGGAGCCCGCACACGCTTCGCAATCCGTCGGCCGGGCGGAGCGCGACCTACCTTGCCTACAAGTGGGCAGGCCGCTCCCGCGCCGCCCCCGGGGCCCTGGCGCCGCAGGTGGTCCGGCCCGACTGGGCGGAGCCGCTCCCGGGCGCCGGCTTCAAGACGCGCGGGGTCTTCGAGGGACCGACCGGATACCTCCACAAGCTGCATGCCCACATCACGGAGCTCGATCCGGGGGCGGGCTATCCGAGCCACGCCGATGACCACGACGTCGCGATCATCGTCCTCGACGGCAGGATCGAGGTCCGTGGCCGGAAGCTCCGGCGGGGCGGTATGGTGTTCCTGCCGGGCGGCGCCCGCCATGGCATGAAGAATGTCGGCCCGGAACCCGCGCGCTACCTCGTCATCGAGTTTCATGCCCCCGCACAGGAACTGCGCCGACCGTCATCGCTGGCCCGCATGGCACACGAGGCGCGGACGCGGCGGTGGCCCAGGAAGGCGATCGCCCGCCACCTCTATCGGGGGGTCAGACAGGCTCTCGCAGGGGGCGCGGCCCAGCCGTGACCGCAATGGAATCGCACAGCGTCATCCGCGCCGAACGCCTCGGGAAGCGATACGTGATCGGCCATGAGGTGAACCGCGACAGCTACAATTCCTTCCGCGACGTCCTCAGCCGCGCCGCCCGCAACGTGATGCGGCGGTCGGTGGACCTCATGCGCGGCCGCGCGATCGTGGCTGGCGACAAGACGGAGGATTTCTGGGCGCTCCGGAACGTCGATTTCGACGTGACGGAAGGCGAGGTGGTCGGCATCCTCGGCCGGAACGGGGCCGGCAAGTCGACGCTGCTGAAGGTCTTCAGCCGCATCACGGACCCGACCGAGGGGAGCGTTCGCATCAACGGGCGGGTCTCGAGCCTCCTGGAGGTCGGGACGGGTTTCCACCCCGAGCTCAGTGGCCGCGAGAACATCTATCTCAACGGCGCGATCCTCGGCATGACGCGGCGCGAGATCAGGACCAAGTTCGACGCCATCGTGGACTTCTCGGGCGTCGAAACGTTCCTCGACACGCCCGTGAAGCGCTATTCGAGCGGCATGTCGGTGCGCCTCGCCTTCGCGGTGGCAGCGCACCTCGAGCCGGAGATACTGATCGTGGACGAGGTGCTTGCCGTGGGCGACGCCGAGTTCCAGCGGAAGTGCATCGGCAAGATGTCGGAGGTCGCCCGCGGCGGGCGGACGGTGCTGTTCGTCAGCCACAACATGACCGCGCTCCGCTCGCTGTGCGACCGCGGCATCGTCCTCAAGGCCGGCTCGGTCCGTTTCGACGGGTCGATCGACGACGCGATCGGGCTCCACCTTGCCGATACCGATGGCGGCTTCGGCTTCGTGAACGAGTGGACATGGGGGCCGGAAAAGGGGCCGCGGGGCACCGACCTCAGGCTTCTCCGCGTGGCCCTTTCCGGGTCGAAGTCGCCCGGTCCGGCCTTCCGCTCGGACGAGGCAGTCACCGTTGCCATCGACTACGAGCAGAAGGCCACGTTCCGGGGGCTTCGGGTCGTCATGCAGCTCGTCACCGGCAATGGCGACGTCGCATTCTCCTCGACCGACCAGGCGATCAGGACTCCGGCGTTGCAGCGGCCCGGTCGCTACCGCACCGAGTGCACGATCCCGCCGGATATCCTCAACTGGACGCCCTATCTCGTGCGGGTCGGCCTGGGTATTCCGGGGCAGGCCACGATAGTTCCGATGACCGATATCGGTCGTTTCCATGTCCATGGGCCGGGTAACGCGGCAGCGCCGCTCGGGGGCGCGGTGGCGCCGCGCACCGAGTGGCGCATCGCCGGCATGGACGCGGACGGGGCCGCGGGCGTGGCCGGCGCGACAGGCACGGCCGTGACGCTAACCGGATGATCGCCTCCCTGTCCCGCGCCGCTGGCGTCGTGCACCCCGCGCCAGGCGCCCGGATGCCCGTCCCGCGTCTGCTTCGCCGTGACGTGGCCAGATGATGAACGCCTCTCCGCCCAGAGCCCAGCGCGAGGCGGTCGTGAACATGCTGTGGATCGAGGGGCCGCTGCCCTGGTATGCGCGGGTTTCGATCGCGACGTTCCTTGCCCAGGGCCACGCCGTCCACCTTCATGCCTATGGCGAGGTTGCGGGCGCTCCGGACGGCTGCGTGCTGCGCGATGCGTCGAGAATCCTGCCGAGGGATACGGTGTTCGGTTATCGTGGCGGGCCGTTTCCGGGGTATCCGAGCGGCTTTGCCAACTGGTTCCGGTGTGAACTGCTCCTGCGTGAGGGAGGCTGGTGGGCCGATACCGACCTCTTCTGCCGCCAGCCATTCCGTTCCGACCGGGAATACGTCATCGCCTCGCAGTGGGATGATGGCGGCTACGACATCAACAACAATGTCCTCTATGTACGCACGCCGGAAGCCGAGTTGATGAAGCGGGCCGTCGCCTTCTGCCGCAAGCGGCGCGCCGATGTCGCGCACA
The DNA here is from genome assembly GCA_964201375.1 of Kaistiaceae bacterium. GTDB lineage: Bacteria > Pseudomonadota > Alphaproteobacteria > Rhizobiales > Kaistiaceae > JADLGL01. The sequence continues at coordinate 1,419 of CAXNGA010000031.1, read as the reverse complement.
CGGAGAACGGGCCGCATCTCTTCAAGGGGCTGGTTCAAGAGATGGGCCTTGCCAGCAGCGTCGAGCCGCCCGTCACGTTCAACCCGGTGCATTTCAGCGACCTCGGCGTCCTTCTGGAGCGCCCCGCCTACGCCGCCCTCGTTGCCGTGGGCCGGAGGGTTCGCGGCCTCCGACCCATCCACCTGCGGCGAAGCCGTGCGCTTCACCTCTTCGCCGCATGGTCGATGCGCGACGAGCGCTTTCGCGACCCGTCGTCGATCCCTGCTGGCTCCTATCTGGCCCGGTTCGTCGAGGATTGCGGCGTGCGGTGGCGTGAAACCGTCGCGGCGGACGCGCTGTCCCGCCGGTCGGCAGCCTGAGCGCGGGAATGGTGGCGTCACCCGGATCACCCGTTGCGGTCGTCATTCCGTGCTTCAACGGCGAGGCGACGGTCGGCGAGGCGATCGATAGTGCGCTCGGCCAGGACCACGTCGAGGAAGTCGTCGTCATCGACGACGGGTCGACCGACGGTTCGGCGGCCATTGCCGCCGGCTTTGGTGACAGGGTTCGCGTCCTCACCGGCGCCAATGCCGGTGTTTCGGTAGCGCGCAACCGCGGAATCGATTCGACGACCGCGCCGTTCATCCAGTTCCTCGACGCCGACGACATCCTCCTCCCGGGCACGATGGCATCCCGCATCGAGGCCATGGCGGCGTCCGGCGTCGATGTCGTCGTGACGGACTGGCGCGACTTTCACGACCAGCAGGGGAGGCGCATCCTCGAGATGCCGCGTGCGGCGCCGTTCGACGATCTGGCGCGCGACGCGGAGCTTTCCTGCATGACGAGGTTCTGGGCCCCGCCGGCGGCCATCCTCTATCGCCGTGCCGTCGTGGAGCGAGCCGGCCGCTTCCGCCCCGATCACCTAACGCTGGAGGATGCCCGCTTTCTGTTCGACGTCGCCCGGGCCGGAGCACGATTCCACCACGCAGCGCACCCCGGCGCGCTCTATCGCGTTCACGCCACCAGCAAGTCGCGCTCCGATCCGAGGGGATTCTGGCTGACGGCGCTCCGCAAGGCAGTGGAGGTCGAAAGCCAATGGCGCGCCGAGGGCAGGTTCAGCGACTTCAGGCGCGAGCGGCTCGCGGAAGTCTACAATGGCGCGGTCTGGGGCCTGTTCCAGGCGGCGGCGGCGGACTATCGCGTGGCGCTCCGGACCGCCGACGAAAAGGGCGTTCCACTGACCTCGAAGAACCGCCTTGCCCGCATGCTGGTCCGTGTCATGGGGCTCGACGCCGCGCTGAAGGCCACCCGGATGTATTCCCGGTCGCGCAGGCAACTGAGCGTCGGCGGGCGTGGGGGTGCCGTCTAGCGATGCCGTACGGCCAGAGCCATCGCGGGCTGGGCGTGCGCCTTCGAAGGAAGGCGCGACGTACGATCGAT
>CAXNGA010000030.1:0-10111 GCA_964201375.1 Kaistiaceae bacterium | reverse complement strand
GCCGATCCCGACAGAATCATCGCCGCCGTCAGGCGAGGGCACCAAGTGTTAGATTCCATCCACTAGAAGGGTCATGCGAGCATTCTTGTGACTGTTCATCCGGGGCTCCGGCTCAAGGCTGGTTGGTGTCGCAACCCCAACCTCGCAGCACTGCTCCGGATGAACAACATTCATATCTTCGACAGCTAGGGCAGAGTATCGCCCTCCGGTCCCTCGTCCCTGAGGGCCCGCCGGAGGCGCCTGAGAACGACTTTCCTGGAGCGTTCGTCGGCGGCGTGATCGAGTTCCTGGCCGATGTCGAGGATGAGCTGCGAGAGCTCGTTGTGCCAGTCGAGTCGGGCCACCTGGTCCGGCCGAAGCCGCGGTGGCGGCGCGCCGGCCTCGACGCGGACCGCATCGGTGCGCGACAGCTCCCACACATCGTCGAACACCGGACGCACCACCTGCCCGGCCGCGAGCGATGTCGCCAGCCGCTCCTCGAGCCCGGCGAGCGATGCCGGCTCGCCGTGGACCAGGAACACCCTGCCCCCGATCGGCCGCCGCTCCTCGATCCAGCGGACGAGTTCGGGACCGTCGGCGTGGCCGGAATAGAGGTCGAGCGAGCGCAACCTTGCGCGCACCTTGACCTCGTCGCCCTGGATGCGGACAGCCGGCGCGCCGTCCAGAAGGATCCGCCCGAGCGTCCCCTGCGCCTGGAAGCCGACGAACAGGATCGTGGCCTCCGGTCGCCACAGCCAGTTGCGGAGGCGATGCCGGATACGCCCGGCCTCGCACATGCCGCTGGCGGCGATGACGATGTGGAAGCCGCGCAGCTGGTCCAGCGCGATGCTCTCCTCGACCGACTGGGTGAAGCGGACCTGCGGCGAACCGAGGGCGCGTGCGAGCGCCTCGCCCTCCTCCATCTCATGTGCGTACCTGCGGAAGACCTCGCTCGCCCGCGAGGCCAGGGGCGAGTCTATGACGATCGGCGCCCGGCCGATCTCCCCGGACTCCATGAGGCCGACGAGGTCGGTCAGCAGCTCCTGCGTCCGCTCGACCGCGAAGGACGGAATGATGACGGCGCCCGCCGGATTCTCGGCCGCGCGTATCTCGTCCCGCAACCGCGTCCTCCGCGCCGCGGGAGACGTTTCCTGCCGGTCGGTCGCGCCATAGGTGCTCTCGCAGATGACGTGGTCGAAGCCGGCCGGCGCCTCGGGGTCGCCATGAAGCAGCTTGAACGCAGGACCGACATCCCCGGAAAACATCAGGCGAAGCGTGCCGCCGGGCTCGGTGCCGGCGATCTCCACCTCGATCGAGGCAGAGCCGAGAAGGTGGCCGGCGTTCCAGAACCGCGCCCGGACGCCGGGCGCGGCCGCGATCCACTCGCGGTAGGCGGTCGGGCGGAACCGGGCCATGCATGCTTCGACATGGCGGCTGGTGTAGATCGGCTCGACCTCGCCCTTCCCGCGCCGCGGGTTGCGCCGGTTGAGCTGGGTGACCTCGAGTTCCTGGATATGGGCGGAGTCCGCCAGCATGACCCGGCAGAGATCCGTCGTCGGCGCCGTCGCGTGGATGGTGCCGGCGAAGCCGTCCTTGACCAGCTTCGGCAGGAGCCCGCTGTGGTCGATATGGGCGTGGGTGAGAAGGACGGCGTCGAGCGCCTCGGGCCGGAACGGGAAAGGCCGGTAGTTCAGCTCCTTCTCCGTCTTCGATCCCTGGAACAGGCCGCAGTCGACGAGAACCCTCGTCTTCCCGGCCTCGATCAGGAACGACGAGCCGGTGACCATGCCGGCGGCACCATGGAAGTGGAGGCGGGGGTTCAACGCTGTCTCCGATGCTCCTTTGCAGCCGAGCGGTGGCGGCACGGTAGGAGGCATGTTGCCCTGCCGGGTTGAGCCTCATCAAGCCGGGGACGGCAAATCCCGCCGTACCCGCCGCGGTTGATCCGCCTCAACGACGGGGTGGCCGGGTGCGATAGACCAGAAGCCTCAGGCAGGAGGTCGTCCATGAAGGTCGAAACAGTCGAACTCCATCCGCAGCCCATGCTCTTCCTGTCGCGCCGCTCGACCATGGACCCGGCCGCAATCGGCCAGGCAATGGGGGAGATGTTCGCCGCGATGGGGCTGTTCATAGGCGAAAAGCAGCCTCCGGTCGCCGGCCCTCCACTCGCGATCTACCGCGATCACGACAGTGGCGGGGTGACCATCGACCTCGGGTTCCCCGTCGCGAAGGCCGGCGTCTCGCTGGCAGCGGGGGAGATCAGGTCCGGAACGACCCCGGGCGGCAGGGCGATCAAGGTCGTTCACCGCGGCCCCTACGACCGGCTCCGTGCCACCTATGCCGAACTCGAAGCCCACTTCGCGGAAAAGGGCATTCCGATGCCGGCGCGGACGTGGGAGGTGTATCTCAACGAGCCGGGCACCGTATCCGAGGCCGATCTCCTCACCGAGATCTACATGCCCATCCCGTCCTGACCAAACGCATCCCCGTCCTGCCGCTATGCCGATCAGGAGGCGGGCGTTGGCCTGGCTGCGGCCTCGGATGCCGGAACCTGTGCCGGTGCCACTGCAGGGGGCGACGGGGAATCTGACCGAAGGCGCGGCGACCGGGCGGTCGCCATCGGCATCGGCGCGACAGCCTCGGCCCGCGTAGCCAGCGGCGGCCTCGGGGCCACCGGCACCCGCCTGACAGCAGTTGCCTCCGGCACGGGTTTCGCCTTGCGACGTCGCGACGACAGGAAGACCATGATGGCATAGAAGCCCGACACGCCGGCTGCGAGCGCCAAGACGAGGATTTCGTTGGGGTCCATGACTACCTCGATGTTGTCCGGCAGCGGCCTGCCGCGGCTTCATGCAACCTGCCGGAGCAGTTGCGCCGTCCCGGTGGTTTGTTCTGATCATCGCGAACCAGCGAACGCATGATCGCCATCAATCCTGCCATGCGGCGACCGCCTGTTGCATCACCGCATGGCCCTGCGAGCCCTTGCTGAAGGTGACGATCGCCCGATCGCCATTCGCATACACGAAGCCGAGGTCGAACCAGTCTCGGCGCATCTGCAGCATGTTCTGACGCTCGTTCTCGGCGTTGAAATCGAGCATGAAGTGGCCTGGGGAAACCGGTGCCGACCGGGCCACGATTGCATTCCCGATCGCATCCTCCGTGGTCTTCGCCACAAGCTGCGCGATCGACTGAAAGGTCCCGCCAGGGTGGTCGGGCGGAATGGTGACGATGGCTTCGATAGTGTGGCTGACGCCGGTCGCCGTCTCCGGCGCCTCCCGCATGCTCAGAACGACCCGCATGTCGCGATCGGGGATATCGATCCGGACCTCGATCCGCGGCCCGTCGGCATCGTCGACGAAGGCCCAGCCGACCGTCCCCTCATGGGCGGGCGCATCACCTTCCCCAACCGCCTCGTAGAGGTACGACTGGCCCGGGATGACTGCCGCGATGGCCGCGGGCTCAGGTGTCCCGGCATCCGGGCCGACTCCGGCATCGGCTGTGGCGGCGGACGGGTCGGTCGGCTCGCCCCCACCAGTGAGCGAGGCGAAGAGGTCCTCGAGCTCGGCGCGATAGGTGTAGACGGCGTAGGTCGCGCCGCCGAAGACCAGGGCGAGCAGGACAAGAAGGAGGAGCCGCGAGGAAATCGAGCGCTGCCGCTGCTGCGGCGGCGGCCGATCGGACTCACGCTCCGTCAGCCCCGGCTCGCGGCGCTCCGTTCGGCCGAGGCGTCCGTCATCGTCGGAACCGGCGGCGCTGGCGGCCAGCGGAACGACCGCATCGCTCGGGGCGCCGCTGGAACCCCACTTTTGCTCGACCCTCCGGATTGCCTCTTCGAGTTCGAGCGCGCGCCTGGATATCTCCCCGGCCGCCAACGGCGGGCTGATGGCCTTCAACTCCCCGATCACGGCGTTGCGCGCCTTTGCGTAGATGTCCCGCCTGGCGCCGTCGGTGTTGGGCTGCAGGCGGCCAATGGCCCGATCCAGCAGCGTATCGAATTCCGCCATCTCACCACCCAAGCTAAGCGGCTACGCCGCAGCCCCATACTCAACCGCCCGCGAACGGGATCTCAACAAGGCGTCCCGCCGGACGCTTACCTTGCCGCCATGTTCTTCGCGGCGGGATCGAAGGCGACCCTGCCCCCTGCATCCGAGCCGCCTTGCCGCGGAGTCCCCCGCCGCAGGTCCTCCCGCCGCTCACCATCCGGGCATCGGATTCCGCATCATGGGCCTGTCGGTGTCGACCGAACGGCCATGGGGCGGAGAAGCCCGGGGGGACGATACGCGGCCGGCGCCATGCCAGCGATGCTGGCGAGGCGGAAGCGCGTCAGCATGACGTGCCTCCGGCCCGCATGATAACTCGCTCGCGCCTAGTTTGGAGCCGCCGGCGCCGGCTCCGGCCGCCAGTTCACGAAGCCATCCCGGTTCGGCATCTCGACCTCGAGCAACGTCGTCTGGTCCATCACCGTCCCGACGGGGATGATGTCATCCACCGACAGCAGGTACGCTACGACGGCGTAGACCTGATCATCCGTCAGCGACTGCGGTGCGTTCAGCGGCATCGCGCGGCGGATGTAGTCGAACAGCGTCGTCGCGTAGGGCCAGAAGCTCGACACCGTCTTCACGGGCCGCTCGGTGGTCAGCGTCCGGAGCCCGCCCGTGAGGGTGACCATGCCGTCGCCACCTGCGCCGCGAGAGCCGTGGCAGGCCACGCACTGCTCCACGAAGACCACTGCACCCTCCGCCGACGTGCCCCGGCCGGGCGGCAGGTTGCGTCCGTCCGGAGGGATCGAGATGTTGAGACGGGCGACTTCCTCGGCCGTGGCTGCGACACCCAGGCCGGGCCCTCGCGCGACCTCCTGGGGAGACAGAACCGTCGCCACCCCCGCCGTTGCCGGCTCAGGAACAGGCGCCGGCGCTGCGGTTGCATCCGCTGCCGGAGGCGTTGCCGTCGCGTTCACCGCGGGCCCTGGTGCGGCAGGCGTTGCAGGCGTTACGGCCGGCCCGGCGACGGCGGGCGCCGCTGCCAGGTCGACCGCTGCTACCTCGGTGATTTCGGGTTCGGTCATGACGACCGCGGTGTCCTCGCGTCGCAACCAGACGATCAGGACGAGAAAGACGATGGCGAGGAAGCCAAAGATGACGCCAGGCGCTTTAGACATTGGCGACCTCCCCGGTCGCCGAGATGGCCCAGTTCTGAATGCCATTGTACATGTAGGGCTGCCCGGTGGGCGCGAAATCCGCCTTCCAGACGTCACGCGTGGGCTGAACGTTGCCCCGATCATCGGTGGCGCGGCTCATCAGGACCGCCTCCTGCCCGCTCCATTGCCATGGCAGGCGGAACCGCGTGAGCGCCTTTGGCACGATCGGCTCGCCGAGAGCGGCGTCAGCCCATGAAGTGCCATTGTCCGCCGACACTTCGACACGGGTGATGCGGCCATAGCCCGACCACGCGAGCCCCGAGATTTCGTACAGACCCGGACCCGAGAGGTTCACGCCGTATGACGGGCGTGCGATGAAGGATTTCACGCCATGTTCGAGCCAGAACTGGCGGGAGATACCGTCCACCATCAGCTCCGTGTATTTCGAAGTCTCGTCCTTGGTGTGGGTAGGCCCGTTGGTGAGTTCGATCCGGCGCAGCCATTTCACGTTGAGGTTGCCCTGGAAGCCGGGAACCAGAAGGCGCATCGGGTAGCCCTGCTCGGGCCGGATAGCCTCGCCGTTCTGGTAGAGGGCCAGGAGCGTGTCATCCATCGCCTTCTCGAGCGGGATCGACCTGCTCATGGCTGCAGCGTCCGCTCCCTCGGCCAGGATCCAGTTGGCCTCCGGCTTGATCCCGGCCTCATCAAGGAGCACGGCCAGCCTGATCCCCGTCCACTCCGCACAGGACAGCAGGCCGTGGATTCCCTGGACGGTGTTCCGGGGCGGGTTCGGCGACGTGGCTGCCGCGCCGCTGTTGCCGGCACATTCGACGAAGCGGATCATGCTCTCCATCGGGTAGCGCATCAGCGCATCCATGCTGAACACGAGGGGACGATCGACGAGTCCGTGAATGTAGAGCCTGTGCTGGTCGGGCTCGATCGTCGGCACCCCGTTGTGGTGCCGCTCGAAATGAAGGCCGTTCGGCGTGATCGTGCCGTTGAGGAGATGATGCGGCGTACGCGATGACCCGGCCCCGGGCCAGCGCTCGTTGAGGGTGAAGGACCGGATCACTGCCGCTTCGGTCGCCGCGGGCGATCCGTAGGGCGAGAACGGCCGACCGGGGGTCAGCATGCCCGGCGGCGCGTCGATGCCGATCGGATTGGCCGCGATGGAGACGCCTGCCACGGACACCGCTCCCGCCGCCCCGGCAAAGAGCACCCCGCCGCGCAGGAAAGCGCGCCGGTGAAGGAGTCCGTTCCCCGCAACGGGGTCTCCCAGCGCCTGCGTCAACTCGTTGTCCTTGGGGGGCGGCATGCTGTTTCCTCCGAGTCCAAAAAAGGGCTCGCCTCGAGCTCGTGTCGCCTGGCTCGCACGTGTTCCGGCGTCAGCCGATCGTCACTGTCGTGCCGTCGAGGCGTGTGATGATCGCTCGCGTCCCCGGGAACTGGGCGAGGATGGACGCAGCCCGTTCCTCCCCGGCGACATAGATGCCGACGCCGATGGCGTCCGCGTCCGTGGCGCGATCGGAGACCACGGCCACATCGAGCATCGTCTGCGCGCTCTGGCCCGTTGCGGGATCAAAGATGTGATGGTTGCGGCCACTCTCGTCGAAGACGGTGCCGTAGCCGCCATGGAGGGCCACCGCTCCGCTCGACAGGTCGACCATGCGGTCAGTGGCCCCGGCCCGGTCGCGGAGCGCCACGCGCCAGGGGCGGCCCTCGGGGTGGTCACCGAGAACGCGCGCCTCCCCGAGCTCGACGACCACGTGTTCGAATCCTTCGTTCTGAAGCAGATCCGCGATCCGATCGGTGATGTAGCCCTGGGCTATGCCGTTGAGCGTCGCCTCCATGCCCGGACGGGCAAAGCGGACTGCGCCCCCATCCGTATCGATGTCGCGGTAGTCCACCAGGCCCCGCGCCGTCTCGAGGGCAAAACCGGAGGGGCCGGCAGGGTCGGCCACCGGGCCCGAGAAGTGACGCGCATAGACGTCCCAGAGCGGCTGGACGGTCGGGTCGAACGCTCCATCCGTCGCCTGGCCGACGTTTCGTGCGCCCGTCATGACCGCGCGAAGATCACGCGAGGCCCCCTCGACGATGCCGTTCGTATTCAGACGCCGGAGTTCGCTGTCGGGGCGATACAGGCTGAAGATGCTCTCGAGCCTGCCTATCTCCGAGGCCATGCGCAGCATCGTCGTCCGGGCAAAACCAGCATTGCCGTGCCAGAGGGTCAGCGACGAAACGGCACCGAGCACCTCGCCGTTCCAGGTGTGGAACTGGGGGGCCGGCGCGATCGCGCGAAGCCCCAGGACGCCGATCGGGAGCGCGGCGGTGGCAGCAAAGACCTTGAGAGCGTGGCGGCGGGAAAGGCCGAGCGGCGTCGGCCGCGCGTCGATCAGCGTCATCGGTCAGGTCCCATCGCCGGCGCCGAAGCGTTCATCGCCATCGCCGGAACGGGCACGCCCATCTGCGGACGGGCACGCGAGGTACGCTGGCGGACCTTGCGCTCCTTGGCGAGCGGCGGGCAGCGCTTCTCGTCGTAGTACTCGACCTGGCAGTCGAGGCACTGGAAGCACTCGGCCATGATGATCTTCCCGTCGCGCTCGATTGCGCGCACCGGGCAGGAGCGTTCGCAGAGGTGGCAGGTCGTGCCGCACTCGCTGCGGCGCCTCAGCAGGGTGAAGATGTGGAGGCGGTCGCCAAGGGCGAGGATGCCGCCGAGCGGGCAGAGGTAGCGGCAGAAGAAGCGCTCTGTGAAAAGCCCCATCCCGATCAGCACCAGCGCGTAGGCGACATAGGGCCAGGGCCGCGTGAACACCGACGTGATCGCGGTCTTGAAGGGCTCTATCTCTTCGGTTGCCGCGAGAGCTGCCGGGGCGACGAAGGCGGCACCGACGATGAGGGCCGCAGTGCCGTATTTCGGCAGCCACATCCAGCGCTGCATTCTCTCCGGCGGGTTCCACACCGGCAGCTTCAGGAAGCGTGCGACCTTCGCGGTCAACTCCTGAAGCGCGCCGAACGGGCACAGCCAGCCGCAGAACACGCCACGACCGATCAGGATCAGCGACAGCAGCACGTAGACGCCGATCACCACGATCAGCGGCTCGGCGAGGTAGAAGCCGATGTCGACGCCGTCGAACGGCGCCTTGATGTAGTTGACGACATGCACGATCGAGAGCTGGCCGCCCGCGATCCAGCCGACCCAGACCAGGGTGAACAGGAGGAAGGAGTTCCGGATCCAGGCATGGGCGCGCCGGGACATCGTCAGCTGCTTCTGGAAGGCGATCAGCCCGGTCAGGATGATGAGGGCGATGCCGAGGATCACGAGCTGCGGAGTTGCCTCGACCCATGCCTCGACCCAGGGCGCTGGCGGCTCGACGAAGGGCATCAGGACGACGTCATCCGGCACCTGGTAGGCGACAGGGATGTCGATCACAGCCTGCTCCCCGGCAGCCGTCGTCGCCGTCACCATCAGCATGATCTCGAACGGCGCCAGCGGGTTAAAACCCGAGTCGGGCGGAATGAAGAACACGCTGACGTCCCGCAGGTCCGGACCATCGCCGCGGAGCGGTCCGACCATCTGGTGCTGGTCGCGGCTGAACACGATCTCGAGGTCGCCCTGGACGAGGCGGAAACGGTCGAACCGATTGCCCGTCTCGTCACGGTAGAAGCCGAGGCCGCGGAAATCGTAGGCACCCGCGGACAGCATCGCGAGCATGTGGGTCCCGGCCGGTCGCGGCGAGAGGTAGCGAGTGTAGAGGTCAGAACCCAGGAGGTTGCGGCCGATCATGGCTGGCGTGGCCAGCGCGACATAGAGGTCGGTGTAGATCGCGTCGTTCGGGTTGACGAGGGCAGCGTCAGCCTCGCAGGGGCGGATAGCACCGAAGCGGCAGTCGAAGCGGGGCGTTTCCAGCGCCAGCGCGGGCCAGCCCAGCGGCACCTCCATCTCGACAGGAGTAACGCCGGCCTCGGCAAATGCCGCGCGGACGTCGCCGAACGTGATCGCGCGATGGCCGATGGCGCCCATCTCCATCAGGGCGGCCCAGCCCCTGACGGTAAAGCCATCAAGGTCCAGCGTCGGCTCGGTGATCGGTGGCCGGTTGCTGGTCGCTCGCTCGATCACGCGGCCGGCGTCAAGGACGCCAGCGCGCATCTGGCGGGCGGAGATGGTCGTTCCCTGGACGAAGTCGGGTTGCGCAGGCAGCGACCGCTGGCCGGAAACGTTGTAGCCGACGTGGAACTGGAAGAACTCCGCCAGTTCGCGCACGCGCTGCGGAAACCCCGTCAGATACGGGTCGTGGAACGAGATGACCTGGACGCCGGTGAGGTTGCCGGCGAGGTCCATGCCGACAATGGCGTCAAACGGCCGGGGCGAGTAGCTCGGGGCGCGGACAACGTCATAGGTCGAGAAGACGAAGCCTATGTGCTCATTGCCGGCATAGGCGCGCATGAACGGCGGCTGGCCCTCGACCTCCCCGAGGCGCTCGGCGGCGGGGAACACCGTCTCGAGGATTGCAGGCGTTACCCGTTCATCGAGCGGTGGCTTTGCCTGCTGCGCCAGGGCATTGCCGGCAAGCAGCGTGGCGGCGCAAACGAAAACGCCTGCTATGAGCCGCCGCCGAAATGCAACCAGACGCATGGCGCAGTACTCCCCCAGCATGCACAGCGCACGACCAATCACCGACGTCTTTAGCGTGGCCATCCGTGATTGGGAAGGCAAGTTATGGTGTTCGATGGCGACGGTCAGGAACGACTCATGCAGACCGCTCCCGGCAGTAAGGTCGCCTCTTCAATGCGGAGTTCCGCGGCCGCCTCGGCGCCGGTGCCCCCGGCGCGGCGGAGAGCCCCGTAGCCTTCCCCGAGTTGCTCCCGTAGCCGTCAGTGGACTGGCCTGTAGAAGATCCCGGGGCGCGGCTCATCTTCTTCTCGCGGTGGTGATGGCGGACGATCACGGACTGCATTGCGCCGACCGGCTTCGGGGTCCTAGTGGATTGATTT
>CAXNGA010000029.1:0-10145 GCA_964201375.1 Kaistiaceae bacterium | reverse complement strand
TTCCGGACCGGCCCCGTCAGGCCGCCGCGGGGCAACGCCTCCGCCCCCTCCCGACCGTGGGTTCCGATGCGCTACCTGCCCCAGACAGAGTCCGACAGAGCGGCCATGCTTGCCCGGATCGGCGTCCCCGACATCGACGCCCTTTTTGCCGACGTCCCCAGGGGCAAGCTCGTCACCGACCCGCATGGCCTGCCGCGCGGCCAGGGCGAGATCGCCGTGGAACGCCACATGAATCGCCTCGCGGCGAAGAACGTGGCCGCCGGCTCGGTCCCCTTCTTCGTCGGCGCCGGCGCGTACCGACACCATGTCCCGGCCTCGGTCGACCACCTCATCCAGCGCTCGGAGTTCCTGACTTCCTACACGCCCTACCAGCCGGAGATCAGCCAGGGCACGCTCCAGACGCTGTTCGAGTTCCAGACCCAGGTCGCGCTCCTGACCGGCATGGAGGTCGCTAACGGCGGCATGTATGACGGCTCGACCTCGACGGCCGAGGCCATCCTGATGGCCCGCCGCATCACCGGCCGCGCGAAGGCAATCCTCGCCGGCGGCCTCCACCCGCACTACTGCGACGTGACCGAGACCCTCTCGCGGATGTCGGGCGGAGTCCACGAGGCGATGCCGCCGGACCCGGCCGGGGTCGAGGACGTCATCGCCCGGATCGACGACCAGACCGCCTGCGTCGTCGTCCAGTCGCCCACCTTCTACGGCCACCTCGTCGACCTCCGGCCGATCGCCGACGCCTGCCACGCGAAGGGCGCCCTTCTCGTCGCCGTCGTCACCGAGGCGGTTTCCTTCGGCGCGCTGGAATCGCCCGGTGCCCAGGGCGCCGACATCGTCGCGGCGGAAGGCCAGTCCTTCGGCAATCCGCTGACCTTCGGCGGCCCTTATGTCGGCCTCCTTGCGACCCGCGAGAAGTTCGTCCGGCAGCTGCCGGGCCGCCTCACCGGGGAGACGGTGGATGCTGCCGGCGAACGCGGCTTCGTGCTGACCCTTTCGACGCGCGAACAGCACATCCGCCGCGAGAAGGCGACCTCGAACATCTGTACGAGCTCAGGCCTTTGCGCCCTTGCCTTCTCGATCCACCTGACGCTGCTCGGCAGCAGGGGGCTCACGAGGCTCGCAGCGATCAATCACGCCAACGCCGTGCGCCTCTCGGAGGTGCTGACGACGGTGAAGGGCGTCAGCGTCCTCAACGACACCTTCTTCAACGAGTTCACGATCCGCGTGCCCGGCAAGGCCGCGGACATCGTCGAGAAGCTGGCGAAGAAGGGCATCCTCGGCGGCGTTCCGGTCAGCCGGCTCGAGCCCGACCGGCCCGACCTCGCAGACCTCATCATCGTCGCCGCGACCGAACTCACCACGGCCGACGACCGCAGCATGTTCGCAGCCGCCCTGGCGGAGGTCGTCTGATGCTCAATACAGCCGAACGCACCCGCCCGACCCAGCCCGCGCCCGTCTCCGCCGAGGATGTCGAGGCCGTCGGCCGCGCCCGCGGCGTCCGCATGGAAGAACCGCTGATCTTCGAAGTCGGCAGAGTCGAAGTGTCGGGCGTCGACCTGCCCGAGCCCGAGACCGTCGCGAGCCGCCTCGGCGGCCTGGCGAGGAAGACGGAACTCGGCCTGCCGGGGCTCAGCGAGCCCGAGGCGCTCCGCCACTATGTGCGCCTGTCGAAGCAGAACAACGCGATCGACATCAACACCTACCCGCTCGGCTCGTGCACGATGAAGCACAACGCCCGGCTCAACGAGAAGATGGCGCGGCTACCGGGCTTCGGCGACATCCACCCGCTCCAGCCGCTGTCGACCGTGCAGGGCGCGGTCGACCTCATGCAGGAGCTGTCGCACTGGCTGATGACTCTCACCGGCATGGAAGCGATCGCCCTCAGCCCGAAGGCCGGCGCCCATGGCGAACTGTGCGGCATGATGGCGATCAAGGCCGCCCTTGCCGCGCGCGGCGAGGACTCCACCCGCACCACCGTTCTCGCGCCGCAGTCGGCGCACGGCACCAACCCGGCCACCGCCGCCCAGCTCGGTTACCGGATCGAGGCGATCCCGGCCCGCGCCGACGGCACGGTCGATCCGGAAGTGGTGAAGGCCAAGCTCGGCCCGCACGTTGCGGCCATCATGCTGACCAACCCCAATACCTGCGGCCTGTTCGAGCCCGACATCATCGCAATCGCCGACGCTGTCCACGCGGTTGGTGCGTTCTTCTACTGCGACGGCGCCAACCTCAACGCGATCCTGGGCAAGGTGCGCCCGGGCGAACTCGGCGTCGATGCCATGCACATCAATTTGCACAAGACGCTGTCCACGCCGCACGGCGGCGGCGGTCCGGGCTCTGGCCCGGTCGTCCTGTCATCGACGCTCGCGCCCTACGCGCCCGTGCCGTTCCTCCGGATGGAGAACGGCGCGCCCGTGATGGAGAACGGCGCGCCCGTGCTGGTCGAGGAATCCGCCCATGCGCTGGAGGGCGAGCAGCCCTTCGGCCGCATGACGGCCTTCCACGGCCAGATGGGCATGTATGTCCGGGCACTCGCCTACCTGCTGTCGCATGGCGAGGATGGCGTGAAGAGCGCGTCGGAAACGGCGGTGCTGAACGCCAACTATGTTCGTGCCGGCCTCAGGGACGTGATGACCCAGCCCTTCGGCGACAGGATCTGCATGCACGAGGCGCTGTTCGACGACCGCTTCCTCGAGCCGCACGGTGTGACGACGCTCGACTTCGCCAAGGCGATGATCGACGAGGGCTACCACCCGATGACGGTGTACTTCCCCCTCGTCGTCCACGGCGCACTGCTGATCGAGCCGACGGAATCGGAATCGAAGGAATCGCTCGACAGGTTCATCGCGACGATGCGTGGCCTGGCCGCGCGGGTTGCGGCGGGCGACGCGGCAGCGTTCAAGACCGCGCCGCACTTCGCTCCGCGCCGTCGCCTCGACGAGACGCAGGCCGCGCGGCAGCCACGCCTGCGCTGGAAGCCCGCGACCTGACCGCCGCCGGCTCGCGCCGCTCACAGCGCTGTGATGGCGCGGCGGCGTGCGACCATATATACCATTCATATTCTATGGTGGGCTCTGGCAGCCGACTGTTCCCCGCAGCAACGATCAGGGTGGTCCGATGATTGCCGGTCCGCAATTCGACCTCCTTCTGCTTCAGCTCTTCGATGTTGCAGCCTCGTCCGACTGGTCGAACTGGCTTGCCTCGGCTCGCCGTTTCTTCGGCGCGGCCGCTGCCGTGCTGGCGCCCGTCACCACGGCAACGACGACATGGCAGGGCGGCATCACCGACGGCGTCGCTGCGGATCGGCTGGACGCCTACAGGAATCACTATCACCGCATCGACAACTGGACGAACCGCATCAAGGTGTCCGCCGTAGGCGCGCCTCAGTCGTTGCAGATGCTCGTTCCCGATGACGAACTCTTCCAGAGCGAGATCTACAACGACTACATGAAGCCGGCTGGCCGGAGATACGCGCTTGGCATGACGCTCGACGTCGGCCCGTCGCGTTTCCTGTTCGCCCTCGGCCGCTCGAAACAGGACGGCGATTTCGTACCGGAGCAGTTCGAGGCCATGGAGCGCGTCGGCAAGTTCATGAGCCGCACGCTCATGACCCAGCGTCTTCTGCAGACGGCGGAGGTCAACGCATCTTCCTCGCAGGCGGTCATGAACCAGTCCAGCCGGGGCGTGGCGCTGCTCGATGCCTCGCTCAAGGTCGTGTTCCAGAACCGCGTCGCCTCCGAGATGGTGGCGGGCGGCGACATCCTCGGAATCCGTTCCGGCCAGCTCGTCGCCATCAACCGGAACGACGAACGGCGGTTCCTTGAGGCGCTCGAAATGGTCGCGACCCGCCCGGGCGAACAGCACATCCTGCCGCTCCACGGCGTCCGAACCGACGCCAAGGTGACCGTTTCGGTGGTCGGCATCAGTCCGTCGAATGCGCCGATGATCGACTTGGGCATCGTGCGGCCGGCGATCCTCGTGATCGTCAACGACAATGCCAACCTGCCGGAAGTGAATCCCGAGCACCTGGAATCTGCGTTCGGCTTCACCGTGCAGGAAGCCCGCACGGCAAGCCTCCTCCTTTCCGGCCTCGAACTGACCGAAGTCGCTGGACGGCTCTCGATCAGCAAGGAAACAGTGCGCTACCACCTCAAGAGCCTGTTCGCGAAGACCGGAACGCACAGCCAGCGCGAGCTCGTCCAGTACATCACCGTTTCCCTCCCTCCGATCTCCGCCGCAGCCAGGCGCCTCAACGGCGCGCCGGAAGCCCTCGCGCGGAGCTGAGACGGACCTACCCGATCAGGTAGTGCCGGAACGGACGGACGGTGTTTTAACGTTCACCGGGCGCCACTTCCTGTTGCTGGCGCCGATCGGGTCACTCCGGCCTTGCCGAAGCGTCATCTGCCAGTGCCAAACTACGCGTATGGACCCGAGGCAATTTCGGACAGCACCGGTTCGGCTGGTCGCTTCGGGCGCGATGAGGCGATGATGGCGGCGGTGGCTGCTGCAATGCGAATCCTGGCGGATGCGCCGCCCGGCGAGACTGCCATCATCTCTGCCTGCCGCGGCGCACCCCTTTGCTCGGCTCAGGACCGGGCTTCCTGCGAACTTTGCGAATGCGTTGCCGTCTCGGAGGACGGCATCGTCAGCTATCCCGGCTCGGGCCGCGCCTGACCCTGCACTCCAGCGCCCCCGGTTCCGCCAGTGTGGGTCGGCGAGGCAGCGTGGCTGTGGTCGCCATAGGCCCCGCCCTCCGGATCGAACGGCGCCTCGATCGCCGTCACGGTCGCACCGAGCTTTTCCACCATCGCCTCGATGACGTGATCGCGGCGAATCCGCAGGCGGTCGCCGAAGAGCTGCGTCTGGAGGTGCCGGTTGCCGAGATGCCAGGCGATCCGAACGATCGCGGCGATATCGGGCGCGGATATTTCGGCCAGCGGTTCGACCTCAGCCTCCACGAGGATCATGCGGCCGTCCTCGAGCCGGAGGCCGTCGCCGTGGCGAAGCACCGTCGGCTGCGGCAGGTCGAGAAGAACGGGATTGCCGCTGACCGCCACCAGCATCCGCCGGCGCCGGTGGCGAAGGTCATGACCGAGTACCACCCGGTCGGCCGGGTTTGGGTCCGACCATGCGCCGGCCGGCAGGACTTCCCGCGCGATCATCATTCCGCGGCTGCCATCGGCTTCTGCGAGACGAGTCCTCCCGCCTCTTCGATGAAGGCGATCACGGTCGAAAGCCCCTTTCGCCGCAGCATGTCCGTAAAGACGAAAGGCAGGGCGCCGCGCTGCTTCCTTGCATCGGACTCCATCACGTCGAGACTGGCGCCGACGTAAGGGGCAAGGTCGGCCTTGTTGATGATGAGGAGATCGGACCGGGTGATCCCCGGCCCGCCCTTCCGCGGCACCTTCTCGCCGCCTGCGACGTCGATGACGTAGAGCGTGATGTCGGCAAGCTCCGGCGAGAAGGTCGCGGCGAGATTGTCGCCGCCCGATTCGATGAAGATGACGTCGAGGTCCGGGAAGCGCGCCCACATCTCGGCGATCGCAGCAAGGTTCATCGAGGCGTCCTCGCGGATCGCCGTGTGCGGGCAGCCTCCCGTCTCGACGCCGATGATCCGGTCTTCGGGCAGTGCCTGGGCGCGACTGAGGATGAGCGCGTCTTCCCTAGTGTAGATGTCGTTGGTCACGACGGCTATCGAGTAGCGGTCCCGCATCGCCTTGCACAGCATCTCCGTCAGCGTCGTCTTACCGGCGCCGACGGGGCCGCCGATACCAACTCTGAGAGGGCCGTTGGGCGAGCGGTCGGTCATGAACGGAAGACCCGGGAGTACAGGGTTTCGTGGCGCATCGAGGCGATGTCGGACAGCATCGCTGCCGAGCCGAGGTCGTCAAGCGTGGAGGTGGCCGAGCGGCCTGCCATGTCGAGCATCCGGGGCTGGAGGCCGGCAAGGATCTTCAGCCCCGCAGTCTGACCGAGTGGGACGAGACGGACGGCGACCGACACGAGGTTGGCGACGAAGCCATTGAGGAAGAGCGCCAGCGTCGGCCGGAGCGGCAGCCCGTGCGCTCCGGCGGCGGTTCCGACGGCCACCGGGTAGGTCACCATTCCGGCCATGGCGTCGATCGCCGTCGCAAGCCGTGCCGCGGGCCAGCCGGCTGCAACCGCCTTGAGGAAGGCGGCACCGAGGCTGCTCGCCTCGAGGTGCCGCTCCGCCGACGGGCTCATCACCGAGCCGAGCTGCGCTACGGCCATTAGCCTGTCCCAGTCGGCCAGTTCCGCGGCGCGATGCGCCTCGGCGAGAAGCACCGCATCGTTCCAGCCGCTCCCCGAGGTCAGGACGGCCTCGATCCAGTCCTCGACCGTGGCCGTCGCCCGGAGCCGACGGTCGGCAATCGCGGTTTCAAGACCGTGCGAATAGCTGAAGCCCCCGACCGGAAACGCCGGCGAAAGCCATGTGGCGAGGAGGAATAGAACGCCATCGTTCGTCACTGCCGCAGACGACGGTACCGGAATGGCGGCCGCCGGCCGGAGTTCATCCGCAGCAGAAGCGGCACGCTGCAACAGTTCAAGGGACCGCCGGATCGCCATCAGAACAGGAAATACCGCTGCGCCATCGGCAGGAAGAGCGCCGGCTCGCAGGTGAGAAGCTGGCCGTCGGCATAGACCTCGTAGGTCTCGGGGTCGACCTCCATCACGGGCGTTGCGGAATTGTGGATCATCGACGCCTTCGAGATGCCGCCGCGCGTGTTGCGGACCGGCAGCAGCGTCTTGGCAACGCCGAGCGAGCCGCGAATGCCGGCGTCGAGCGCTGCCTGCGAGACGAACGTCACCGCCGACTGCGAGGTCGAGCGGCCAAAGGCGCCGAACATCGGCCGGTAGTGGACCGGCTGCGGCGTCGGGATCGAGGCATTGGGGTCACCCATCAGCGCCGACACGATGGTGCCGCCGAGGAGGACGAGGTCCGGCTTCACGCCGAAGAACGCCGGATCCCACACGACGAGGTCGGCGCGCTTGCCGACCTCGACGGAGCCGACATGCTCCGACAGGCCATGCGCGATCGCCGGGTTGATCGTGACCTTGGCGATGTAGCGCTTCACCCGGAAATTGTCGTTCTCGCCATGCTCTTCCGGCAGCCGGCCGCGCTGCACGCGCATCTTGTGCGCGGTCTGGAACGTCCGGATGATCACCTCGCCGACACGCCCCATCGCCTGGCTGTCCGATGCGATGATCGAAAACGCGCCAATGTCGTGGAGGATGTCCTCGGCCGCGATCGTCTCGCGCCGGATGCGGCTCTCGGCGAAGGCGATGTCCTCGTGGATCGTCGGATCGAGGTGGTGGCACACCATGAGCATGTCGAGATGCTCGTCGAGCGTGTTCACCGTGTAGGGCCGCGTCGGGTTGGTCGACGACGGCAGGACGTTCGGCTGGCCGCAGATCTTGATGATGTCCGGCGCGTGGCCGCCACCGGCGCCCTCGGTATGGAAGGCGTGGATGGTGCGCCCCTTCAGGGCGCCGACCGTATGCTCGACGAAGCCGGATTCGTTGAGCGTGTCGGTGTGGATCATCACCTGCACGTCGTACTCGTCCGCCACCGACAGGCAGCAGTCGATCGCGGCCGGCGTCGTGCCCCAGTCCTCGTGCAGCTTCAGGCACGACGCTCCGGCCAGCACCTGCTCGACGAGTCCCTCCGGCCGCGAGGCGTTGCCCTTGCCGGCGAAGGCAAGGTTCATGGGGAAGGCATCGGCCGCCTGGATCATCCGCGCAAGGTGGAACGCGCCGGGCGTGCAGGTCGTGGCGTTGGTGCCCGTTGCCGGCCCCGTGCCGCCGCCCACCATGGTGGTGACGCCGGAATTGAGCGCCTCCTCGATCTGCTGCGGCGAGATGAAATGGATGTGGCTGTCGATGGCGCCCGCGGTGACTATCTTCCCCTCGCCCGCGATAGCCTCGGTGCCGGGGCCGACGATGATCGTCACGCCCGGCTGCGTGTCCGGGTTGCCGGCCTTGCCGATCGCGACGATGAGGCCATCCCTGAGACCGATGTCGGCCTTGTAGATACCGCTGTGATCCACGATCAGCGCGTTGGTGATGACGGTGTCGACGGCGCCCGACGCGCGCGCGACCTGGCTCTGCCCCATCCCGTCGCGGATCACCTTGCCGCCGCCGAACTTCACCTCCTCGCCGTAGATGGTGAAGTCTTTCTCGACCTCGATGAGGAGGTCGGTATCGGCCAGCCGGACACGGTCGCCGGTGGTGGGGCCGAACATGGCGGCATAGTGGGGACGCGGGATGCGCGCGGGCATGGTTCAGTTTGTCCTGGTGGGCAGCTCGGCGAACAGCGGATGCGTCGCGGCGTTCTGGTCGAAGGTGTAGGTCGGGCTGGCGCCTGCCTCTGCGTTGGACGCGGCAATGAGGTAGTCGGCGAAGTCGGCCTTGCCGCGCTCGTACCAGTTGAGGGCCGTCATCAGGGCGCTGCGGCCCTCGAAAACCAGCTCCTCGCGACCCAGGAGGAGCACGATGATCTCGATGATCTTCGCTTTCTCCTGCCGGTAGTGTCGACCCAGCACCCAGACCGTTTCGGCTATGACGACGTTCGCAACGCGAACCGACTCGGAACCGCGATCCCGGAGGAGGTCAGCCGCCGCCTGTGCCTGCTCCTGCTGATCGTTCACGAGGAGCCGTATGAGCACGTTGGAATCGATGCCGATCACGCCGCGCCCCGTCGGCCACCCCGCTGCTTCCACGCCTCGAATTCGCGACGCTCGTTCCACTCCCGCTTGATGCGCTCGTCCTTCTCGGCGAGGTAGTCGCCGATTCCCTGATCGATTTCCTCGAGCGAAAGGGGCGGCCCCTCGAATGGCCCCAGAATCCCCCTGAGGTCGGCAAGCTTGGTGTTCCTGGCGACGATCTGAACCTTCTTGATGGTCGGATCGACATAGAAGTCCACGCGATCACCCTCCTTCAGGTTCAACTGGGCGCGAACCTCGGCGGGCACGGTGATCTGCCCTTTGGAGCTCATCTTCGCCTCGTAGTGCGGCACGTCGGCCTCCTTACGGATTGCTCAGTGTCCTTACACTATCGACAATGTAAGAAATCGACCACGGCATTCACAGCGCCCCCATGATCTTCTGGTTGAAGCCCCAGACCTCGCGCTTGCCGCCGAACGGCACGAGCGTCACCTCGCGTGTCTGGCCCGGCTCGAAGCGGACCGCGGTGCCCGCGGCGGTGTCGAGGCGCATGCCGCGCGCCTGCTCGCGGTCGAAGGAGAGGAGCGGGTTGGTCTCGTAGAAATGATAGTGCGACCCGACCTGGACCGGACGGTCGCCGGTATTGGCAACCAGCAGCGTCACCGTCGGCGCGCCGGCATTGATCTCGATGTCGGGCGCCTCGGCGGGATAGATGAGGCCGGGGATCATCGGGCCGGGAATGATCGACATGGGTTCCCCTATCGGATCGGGTTGTGGACGGTGACGAGCTTGGTCCCGTCCGGGAACGTCGCCTCGACCTGGACGTCGTGGATCATGTCGGCGATGCCCTCCATCACCTGGTCGCGGCTGAGCACGGTGGCACCGGCGTCCATCAGTTCGGCCACGCGCAGGCCATCGCGCGCGCCCTCCATCACGAAGTCGGAGATGAGTGCGATCGCCTCGGGGTAGTTGAGGCGCACGCCGCGTTCCAGCCGCCGGCGGGCGACGATCGCTGCCATGGCGATGAGGAGCTTGTCCTTCTCGCGGGACGTCAGGTTCATGTCGGGATGGTCCTCAGAGCTGCCAGGCCTTCGGAAGCGCGCGCCCGGCGCGAAGCGCCATGATCGCGGGGATGAGGCGACGCCGCAATTCGAGCCCGTCGTCCGCGACGAGACGCGCGACGAGCTTGCCGTTCCAGGCGCTCGCGCCGCCGCGGTCGCCGAGCGCTTGGCGGACCGTCTCGGTATGTCGATCCGCGTCCCCGCCGACATAGATGAGGCTCGCCATCGCGGCCGCGCCGGCCAGCACCGCAGCGCGCTGGCCGAGGGCGGCAATTGCGCCGGACATGCGGATGTCGTCGGCATGGATCAGCCGGTCGGACTGGCGGATGCGCCATCGGTCGTGCAGGCCGCCTTCCTCGACGGTCTCGCCCATCGCGCGGCGGCCGAAGATCACCGCCTC
>CAXNGA010000028.1:0-10237 GCA_964201375.1 Kaistiaceae bacterium | reverse complement strand
CACCGGCATCCTGCCCTTCGTCTTCGAGGACGGCTTCGGCTTCGAGCGCTACGTCGACTGGGCGCTCGACGTGCCGATGTACTTCGTCAAGCGCGGCTCGACTTACCACGACGTCGCCGGCGCCTCGTTCCGCGACCTGATGGCCGGCCGACTGCCGCAATTGCCGGGCGAGCACGCGACCATTGCCGACTGGCACAACCATCTTTCGACGCTGTTCCCCGAGGTTCGCCTCAAGAAATACATCGAAATGCGCGGCGCCGACGGTGGACCGTGGTCGTGGCTCTGTGCGCTGCCGGCGCTGTGGGTCGGGCTTCTCTACGACGACGACGTGCTGACCGCCGCCGAGGACCTGGTGAAGGACTGGTCCCCGGCCGACATCATGGCGCTCAGGGCCGCCGTGCCGCGCGCGGCGCTCCGGGCGCCGATCGCCGGCCGCGTGGCCATCGACGTCGCGCGCGACGTCGTGAAGCTCGCCCGGGAGGGCCTCCGCCGGCGCGGCCACCTTTCGCCCCTCGGCACCGACGAGACGATCTATCTCGCCGCGGTGGAAGAAACCCTCGAACGCGGCGAGACGCCGGCCGAGCGGCTCCTCCGCCAGTTCGGCTCCGACTGGGGTGGCGATATCCGCGAGCTGTTCCGCCGCTACGCCTACTGAGCAGGAAGCGCCGCGATTTTTTCGCGGCCGGTAGAAAGCCGCCGCCTCGCTCAGATGGAAGCGCGACAGGGAACCCCTGTCCGAACGCCGCCCGGTCGTGATGTTCCGGCCAGCATCGGACATGGTGGAGAGAAGCGTGCCGCTCCGTCTCGGCGTCGCGCCGCGCCGCGGTCCTTCCGCGGCGCCCCTTTCGTTCCGCCTGCGGCATGCCTGCTCTGGATTCCGCGGGCGCCGGGGAGCACTAGTCGCGCCGGTTGGCGGAGATGAGGCTCATGGACGGCGGTCGCCGCGCGGGCGGAATGGTGTCGGATGCGACGGGGCAACACCTCGTCCAGCACCCGATGCGCGACCTCGTGCTGCGCGAAATCCATGCCCGGCCGTTCCAGGCGATGACGACGCCGCGCCTGGTGCTCCACTACGCCTTCTCGACCGATGCGGTGACGACAGGGCTTGCCCGGGTGGACCTCGTGCAGCGCTGCGAGTCGCTCGGCGTCCGCGCCCCGGACTCCCACGCCAACCAGCACACCGTCTGGATCGGCTCCGTCCGCCTCCGCTGGGAAACGCATTCCGAGATCACGACCTATACTTGGGATTGCCCGGGGAACGATCCCGGCAACCCGCTGACGCTCGACGACCTTTTCGGAACGACGTTCCGCCAGCCCGGCCCGCTGATCGTGGCCGCAAGGCTCGACGTGGTGAAGGACGACGCCCCGGCCGAGGCGCTCCTCCATGGCCTCGACCCCGGCTCGACCGCCGTTTCCAGGATGCGCGACGGGCGCGCCATCGGCGCAACCGACTTCAAGCTCCGCGCCGACGGCCTGACCCGTATCCTCGTCGTCGACCGCGGCCTCTACCCGCACGAGATCGGCGCGCTGGTCCAGCGGCTCATCGAACTCGAGACATACCGGACATTGGCGCTGCTGGGCCTTCCCGAGGCGCGCCGCCTGCAGCCCGCGATCGCGCGGATCGAACTTGCGCTCCTTGATACGATCCAGAAGATGAGCACCACGCCGGACCTCAATGCCAATCGCGCACTGCTCGGGAAGGTTACCGAGCTTGCCGCGGAGGTCGAGATGGAGGTGGCGCTCTCCTCGTTCCGCTTCGGCGCCAGCCGGGCCTACGACGAGATCGTGAAACTCCGCCTCCGCTCGATCCGCGAGGCGCCGCTCGACGGCTACACGCGGTGGAGTTCGTTCCTCGAGCGGCGCATGGCACCCGCGATGCGGACCTGCCAGAACGTCGAGGCGCGGCAGCAGGAGCTGTCGATCCGCATCGGCCGTGCGGCGAATCTCCTCCGCACGCGCATCGAGGTGGAACTGGAACAGCAGAACCGGGAACTCCTCTCCTCGCTGAACCGGCGTTCCAAGATGCAGTTCCGGCTCCAGCAATGGGTCGAGGGGCTTTCGGTCGCCGCGGTCAGCTACTACGTGGTCGGCCTCGTTTCATACCTCGCCGCAGGCGCCGAATCGGCCGGCTGGGTCGACCGCTATCTCGTCACCGCGCTCGCAGTGCCCCCCGTTGTCCTCGGTATCTGGTGGTTCGTCCGCAGGCTCAGGGCACGTCACGGGGCGCATGATGACGAGGATGAGGCCGGCAGGCATTGACGCAAGCCGCCCATGCGATACCAAGCGATCCTGCAGGAAGCGCGCCTTCACCCGGCGCATCGCGGGAACTCCCGATGACCATTGCTGAGAACGCAAGACCGGTTCGCGGCCTCGTCGTCACCGGTCCGGAAGGCCCGCGTTACGACGAAGTGCTGACGACGCCGGCGCTCCAGTTTCTCGCCGACCTTCACCGCCAGTTCGACGTCCAGCGGCTCGACCTCCTCTCGGACCGGTACGCCCGCCAGGCGCGGTTCGATCGCGGCGAGCTGCCGGATTTCCGTCCCGAGACGCAGAATGTGCGCGACGGTGACTGGGTCGTGGCGGAAATGCCCGCCGAGATCGCCGACCGCCGGGTTGAACTCGCCGGTCCGGTCGACCGGCTCACACTTCTCCACGGCCTCAATTCGGGCGCGCGGACCTTCATGGCGGACTTCGAGGACGGCCTCGCGCCGACCTTCGCCAATCTGATGGACGGGCAGGTCAACCTTCTCGACCGCTGGCTCGGGCAGCTCTCCGCGACCGACCCCGCGACCGGCGCCACGATCGGCCTCTCCAGCAGCCCCGCGGTCCTGATGATGCGCCCGCGCGGCCTGCACCTGCCCGAAGCCCACATCCTGGTCGACGGCGAGGAGATGTCGGGCGCGCTGGTCGATTTCGGCCTTGCCGTCTTCCACGCCGCCGCCCGTTCGGTAGCGGCCGGGTCGCGGCCCTATTTCTATCTGCCGAAGCTCGAGAGCCACCTCGAAGCGCGGTGGTGGAATCAGGTGTTCCTCTTCGCCGAGACCGCTCTCGCGCTCCAGGGCGGAACGATCCGCGCCACGGTCCACATCGAAACGCTGCCCGCGGCGTTCGAGATGGACGAGATCATCCACGAGCTCCGCGATCACATGGCGGGCCTCAACTGCGGCCGGTGGGACTACATCTTCTCCCTGCTCAAGACCTTCCGCAGCACGCCCGCCTATCTCCTGCCGGATCGCTCCCAGGTCGACATGGGGGACGCGTTCCTGAAGGCGTATTCGGAGCTCCTCATCAAGACGTGCCACCGCCGCCGCACCTTCGCGATGGGGGGCATGTCGGCCTACATCCCCGGCGGCGCCAGTTCCGTGCTGGAGGATCGCGCCCTCGCCGAGATCCGTGCTGACAAGGAGCGCGAGGCGAAGGCCGGCCACGACGGGACCTGGGTGGTCCACCCGGCGCTCATTCCGGTGGCGCGCGAGGTGTTCGACCGGCTGATGCCCGGGCCCAATCAGCTCGGCGTCCGCCGCACGGACGTGTCCGTGACGCAGGACGACCTCCTCGAGGTCCACGACGGCATCCGGACGCCCGGCGGCTTCCGCGACAATGTCCGCACGGCCGTGACCTATCTCGAGGCATGGCTCAGCGGCCGCGGTGCGGTGCCGATCGACAACATCGTCGAGGACGCCTCGCTGGCCGAGATCAGCCGCGCCCAGGTCTGGCAGCAGATACGCTTCCGCGCGAGCCTTGCCGACGGCCGCCGGGCCACGCCGCAATTCCTCGACCAGTGCCTCAAGGAAGAGATGGCGAAGGTGCAGGAGGAGATCGGGGAGGACGCCTTCCGGGCGGGCCGGTTCCCGGAGGCGATCGCGCTCTTCCGGTCGCTCAGCGTGGCTGAAACGCTCGAGCCGTTCATGACGCTCGCCGCCTATCGCATGATTGCCTGAGCCAGCCGTGATCGCGGTTGCAGAAGGTCTTCTGCGCGAAGCCGACGGGCGCTGCTCCTGCCGCTGGCACGGCGGTATCCCCGAATACCAAGACTACCATCACCGCGAATGGGGCCGCCCTACTGCGGACGAGACGCGTCTTTTCGAGAAGATCTGCCTCGAGGGCTTCCAGGCGGGGCTCTCATGGCTGACCATCCTGCGCAAGCGCGAGGCGTTCCGGCGCGGCTTTGCGGGCTTCGAGGCTGAGCGCGTGGCCGAGTTCGGTCCTGGCGATGTCGAGCGGCTCGTCGGCGATGCCGCAATCGTCCGCCACCGCGGCAAGATCGAATCGGTCATCAACAACGCCCGGCGGCTGGTCGAACTGCGCGCGGAGGCGGGTTCGCTGGCCGCCTTTGTCTGGCGCCATGAGCCCAGGCCGGAGGACCGGCCGGCACGCATGGACCTTGCGACCCTGATGGCCATGCCGAAGACTGCCGAATCGACGGCACTGTCGAAGGCACTCCGGAAGCGGGGATGGTCGTTCGTCGGGCCGACGACGATCTACGCCTTCATGCAGGCCGTGGGGATCGTCAACGACCACATCGGGGGATGCTGGTGCCGTGCCGGATGCGAGGCGGAGCGCGCCGCCTTCACGCGGCCGGCGTGACGACCGTCAGGGCGTCGGCGTGGTGGGCGGCGGCAGCGGGCAGGGCGTGGGATCGTTGACGCAGGGCGGGACGACCACGCCCGGAAGCGGCTGATAGTTTATCCCCTGGGCCTGCCGGAGATTCAGGACGTTCGTCATGTCCTGGAAGGTCTGCGCGGTCGTGCCGACGCCGGTCCCGTAGGTCGTGCCGCAGCCGGCGAGGCTTGATGCGAGGACGACCAGAAGGCCGCCGCGGATGAGCGTGTTCCGTCGCGCGCGCTCGAGATTCATCCGGATTTCCCTCTTCTGGAGCGGCCACCGCCAGCGGCTGGCGCGTCGATGACCGTAGGCTAAAGCTCTTGGCGCATCACCGCGGCTGATTTTAGGCAATGCCGGCCGAAGCGGCAACCGCGCCGAGCGGACTAAGGTGTTCCGTCGAGGGCAATGTCGATCGCCGATCCCGGCCCCGCTGCTTCGTTGATCGCGCGCGCGGCCGCAGCGTCGCGGTCGATCTGCGCAACGAGCGACTCAATCCCGTCGAATCGCTCCTCCGGCCGGAGCCAGGCGAGGAAGGTCGCCGTCATTTCCTTGCCGTAGAGATCACCGTCGAAATCGAACACGTGGACTTCGAGGAAGGCCGCCCCGACGCCGAAGGTCGGACGGACCCCGAAGCTTGCGACCGCGGAGCGCGCCGGCTGGCCGGGCCACGCCGCCAGGACCGCGTAGATGCCGTGGCGGAGCGCCGAGGCAGCTTCGAGGCGGATGTTGGCGGTGGGATAGCCGAGTTCGCGCCCGCGCTTGTCGCCGTGGATGACCGGTCCCGCCGTTCGCCAGCGATAGCCGAGCATCCCGTTGACAGCGGCGATGTCCCCGGCTGCGAGCGCGGTCCGGACGCGCCCGGAGGAGAACGGCTCGTGGTCCTCCCGGAGCACGGCCGGCAGCCCCTGCACGGCGAAGCCGAGCTCGGCCCCGAGACGGCGGAGGAGCGCGACGTCGCCGGAGCGCTTGTGGCCGAAGCGAAAATCCTCGCCCACGACGATGCCGGCAATCGCGAGCCGGCCGACGAGGAGGTCCCGTACGAACCCCTCGGCGGGAAGGCCGGCGAGGACGTCATCGAACCTGATCTCGATGACGGACTGGATCCCGAGCGCACCGAGGATGCGGCCCCGCGTCTCGGGCCGCGCGAGACGGAACGTCGGCGTGTCCGGCCGGAGCACCGAGCGCGGATGCGGCTCGAACGTGAGGACGCCGGCCCCCGTGCCGCGCGCCGCGGCTTCCGACTGGGCCGTCGCGATCAGCGCCTGGTGTCCACGATGGACGCCGTCGAAATTGCCGACCGCAAGCACGAGGCCGCGATGCGATGCCGGGATCGCGGTGACGTCGGATGCAGTGACACGGAGCGGCGACACCTTCGTCGTCACCACGACAGGCGCGGCATAAGCGCGTCGGCGCCGACATCGCTTCGTGCCAGGAAGCCGCGAACCTGCTCGGCGTCGTCGCCGTACTCCCCGGCATGGATGCCGCCTGTGATGAACAGGACCGGCAGCCCCGTCTGGTTGGCGCCGCGGACGTCCGTGTGAGCGCCGTCGCCGATCGCAAGGATCGTCTCCCGCGGCACCGTCATGCCCGCGATCGCATCGATGCGCGACAGGGCAAGCGCGTAGATTTCCGGGTGCGGCTTGCCGAGGATCGTGGTGGTGCCGCCGATCGCGCGGTAGCGCTCGGCGAGGGCGCCCGCGCAGGGGATCAGGCGGTTGCCGGCCTCGACCCAGATGTCCGGGTTGGCGCAGAGGAACGGAAGGTCCCGCGCCCGCATCGCGCGGAGCTGGAGATCGTAGTCCTCCGGCATCTCGGTGTACTCGTTGGCGAGGCCGGTGCAGCAGACGACATCCGCCTCGTCCGGACCGGTCAGTGTGAGCGGGAGGGCGCGATAGAGGACGAGGTCCCGTTCCGGCCCGATGTGGCAGACGCGCGCCCCGGGCTTT
This sequence comes from Kaistiaceae bacterium, assembly GCA_964201375.1. Classification (GTDB taxonomy): domain Bacteria; phylum Pseudomonadota; class Alphaproteobacteria; order Rhizobiales; family Kaistiaceae; genus JADLGL01. Next base: position 3,686 of record CAXNGA010000028.1, on the reverse strand, counting down.
GTGGCCAGCTTCGCCGCCGCAAGATCGCCGGACGAGACGATCGCGTCATAGGCGTCGGGGACTACGCCGAGGTCGTCGAGCTGCAGCCTTATCGACCAGGAAGGACGTGGCCCGTTGGTGATGAGGACGACGATGCCGCCCGCGGCGCGGAACGCGGCGAGCGCCGCACCGGCCAACGGAAACGCGCTCTTGCCGTTGTGAACCACGCCCCAAACGTCGCACAGGATCGCGCGGTAGCGCGGTGCGAGCTCGGCGAGGCCGCTGGCGAAATCCGGGAGGAAAGGACGATCCATCAGCCGGTGAGCTAGAGCCACGGCCCCCGCCGGTCAAGGCGGCCGCTCGGCCGAGGCGGCAGGTGACCCTTTCTTTACCGTGATCGGTGACAGTTGCTTGACACTCGTAACCGGGGCCGCCAGCGCCACAATGCAGTTCGCAGCAGCCTCCGTGCCGGTGTTCATCGTCGATGCCGATCCGGCGCAGCGCCGTGCGCTTGCCGAACATATCGGCCGCTCCGCAGGCCATCGGTTCACGGCCGTGGCCTGCGGAGACCTCTCCGAGGCCGAGACGCTCGCAGTCGGCCGCGGCGCAATCGTCCTTGCCGACATCGACGGCGCCGACGGCACCGCCCATCTCGTCCGCCGCATGCCGGGCCGGCGGGTCATCGCCATGAGCGCGCGCGGCTCCGTTACCGCCGCCGTCGAGGCGATGCGGGCCGGGGCTGCCGACTTCCTGCCAAAACCCGTCGGCGCAAAGGTCCTCATCGAGCGCCTCGAAGCCGTGATGGCCGCGACGCGCGCGGCGGCAACCGGGCCGGCACCGGCAGCGCCTGAAAGTCTGCCCGCAGTTGCGTCGGCATCGGGTACCGACTTCGCAGGCTTCGTCGGCCGCTCAGCGGCAATGCGCGCCGTCTATGACCGCATCGTACGGCTCGGTCGGTCGAAGGCACCTGTGCTCGTCACGGGCGAAACGGGGACCGGCAAGGAGATCGCGGCGGAAGCCATCCATGCCGGGGCGGGGGAGGGCCGGCCGTTCATCGCGGTCAACTGCGCCGCGATCCCGACCGCGCTTGCCGAGAGCGAGATCTTTGGCCACGTTCGCGGCGCCTTCACCGGCGCCCATGACGACCGTGCGGGGGCAGCCGAGCTTGCACATGGCGGCACGCTGTTCCTCGACGAGGTCGGTGAACTCGAGCCGCAGCTCCAGGCGAAACTCCTCCGGTTCCTCCAGTCCGGCCGCGTCCAGCGGGTAGGCGAGGCCGTGAGCCGGCCGGTCGACATCCGCCTCGTCTTCGCCACCAACCGCGACCTTGCGGCGGAAGTCGCCGTCGGCCGCTTCCGCGCCGACCTCTTCCACCGCGTCAACGTCCTCCGGCTCCACCTGCCGCCCCTTCGCGAGCGCCCCGACGACATTGGCGTCCTGGCCAGGCACTTCCTCGACCTGCACGCAGCCGAGGATGGTGTCGCGCCGCCGCTGCTCCAGCCGGAGGCGCTGGCCGCGCTGGCCACGCTCGGCTGGCCCGGCAATGTCCGCGAGATCCAGAACGCGATGCGCCGGCTCGTCGTCGATGCGCCCGGCGCTCAGGTCGATGCCGCGATGGCCGTTGCCGCGACCGGTGCCGAACTGGCGGGCGCCGCTACGGCGAACGAGGAGGGCATCGTCGCCTTCCATGTCGAGGAGCGGCGCATCATCGAGCGGGCGATCGCCCTGTGCGGCGGCAGCATTGCCCGCGCCGCCGCAGCGCTCGGGATCGACGCCTCGACCATCTACCGCAAGCGGTCAACCTGGAAGTCCGGGACGTGACAGCCTTGCGGCCCCGCCCACGGCCGCCGAATGTAGGTCCGGCTGAAACGGGACTGATCGTCATGGGCTTCCGACATCGCCTTGCGGCCGGAATCGTGACCGCGCTCATTGCAGCGGGACCGGCCGCCGCCGGCGAAGCGGCCGATGCGCTCGCGGATGCCGAGGCCGCGGTGGTGGCGGGGGACGGGGCCGCCGCCTGGACGGCCTTCGACCGCGCGGTGGAGCTGTTCTGGGCGGACGCGCCGCTCGCGTTGCGCGCGGCTGCGCTCACCGGTGCGGAGGGCGCACCGCCACCCGTGACCTACGCCAGCGGAGATGTTCTGCGGGTTGTGCTGGCGCCGGTGGGGTACGGCTGGACGCCGATCGCCGACGCCTTCCGCATCCGCCTCGCCATCGACCTGGAACTCGTGACGCGGGGCGGCGTCGTCCTTGCAGACATCGCAGACTTCGCGACCCTCGAACACACCGGTCCCGACAGGACCCGGGAGTTCGCCGCCACCCTGTCCGTCACGCTCCCCGAACTCCGCCCCGACGACTACGAACTGCGCCTCGTCCTCCGCGACGCCGCCACCGGCAAGTCGGCGGCCGTGACCCTGCCTTTCCGGGCGGGGCCGTAGCCCCGCCGCTACTCGGCGAGCCGCAGCGTTGCGATGTCCTGCCCGATCAGGCGGAAGGCCTCGAGGAGGTCGGCATTGTTGGAGGCGTCGAACGCCTTGCTGGGATCGCTGGCGCAATCGGCCATGATCTGGGTGGCGCTGAGCTGGTCCGCCGGGATCTGGAACGCGATCGTGTAGACGATGATCTCGGTGTCGTCTTCGATGTTCTGGCAGGCCTCCAGCGTGCGCGCATTCATCTGCGCGACGACGGTATCCTCGTTGTTGGACGTGGTGCCGAGGAAGTTCGCCTTCACGAAGCCGAAGGCGCCGTAGAATGACCGGTTCGGGCTGGAGTTGGTGTTGTAGGTGTTCGCGCCGTCCGTCATGATGATGAGGATCTTCCGGTTCTCGGGATCCTCGTAGGTGCGGCCCTCGGCGAAGGGGACCGTCGGCGACAGCAGCCGCCACCCCCACATCACGCCTTCACCGATGTTGGTGTAGCCGCTCGCCTGCATCGCGTTGATCCAGCCGAGGACGTCCGACTCACTCGTGGTCAGCGCCCGGACCTGCGTGGTGGTGCAGTTGTAGTTGGGCCCCTGCCCGGCGCCGCGATAGGACGAGCCCACGGTCACGTTCTGGTACTTGCAGACCCGCTCCTGGAGCTGGGTGTTGGTGAGCGCGAGGGTGTTGGTCACCGTCTCCTGCACCCAGTAGGTCTGTCCGGCGTTCGGGTTGGCGCGCTGGCAATCGCGCAGGCGGCTGCCGCGAAGTCCCGCGCACGGGTTCGGATGGGTGTACCGGACCGACTCGGTGTTGGTGTAGGTCGGCGCGGTGGCGCTGCACACGCCGCCGGTGTCGCTGAGCCAGCTGTTGACGTAGCCGCTCCGCGGATTGCCGGCGCCACCGGGCTCGTCCGGGGCGAACATCGGCACGAACAGCGTTGCGGGAATGTTGGTCGTCGGGACGGTGTCGTCGACGTCGTAGGGGTGGGGCCTCGCCTCCACGCAGCCACGATAGCTGACGCTGCCGAGGGTGTTCCAGAGCGCGAACCGGTTGGTGAAGGCGCCGAACGTGTTGGTCGCCTGCGTGTAGCTGTTGCCGTAAGCGGCGCGACCCGCGGCGAGTTCGATCGCGTCCGTGGTGAAGTTGACCGCGCTGCGGGACGAGATGCCGGTCGTGTCCATCCACGCCGGTGGGCTGGTGCTGGTGACGCCCGCATTCACCGAGGCGGCGAACGGGACGAGGCCGATCCGGACGGGGTCGGGCCGCGGGTTGAAGACATTGAGGTCG
>CAXNGA010000027.1:0-10269 GCA_964201375.1 Kaistiaceae bacterium | reverse complement strand
CTCGGTCGTCGATCTCCAGGCCGCCATCAATCGCTTCGTCGAGGAAACCAACCAGATGCCCAAGCCTTTCACCTGGACCGCCGATCCCGACAGAATCATCGCCGCCGTCAGGCGAGGGCACCAAGTGTTAGATTCCATCCACTAGCTGCGACCTGCTGCTTGAGCGTCAAGGTCACAGCATGTGGGGCATGCCAAAGGGTTCTCTCGGCAAGCCAGTTGCGAAGAGCTGATTGGAGGGAATGAGAAGAGGTGGATGTAGAAATGGTGATTGGCTCATATGGAGTTAATATATAGACTCTATTTATATCACTTCGAGTGAATACGATCTAGGGACAGCGGTGCGGATGGACTTTTGTCCACCCGCGCCGTGATAGTTGAGTCAGTATAATGTGCTTGGCGGCGTGTACTCGTAGACCTCCATCTCATAACACGCCGACTGCTCTAGAGCTAACTGAGCCTCGTTTCCCCACTTGACGTACTTTCTACAGAGTTTGCACGTCACTCTGTAGCGATGAGGGGACTGAGGTGGCTCCTCACACCATATCGTGGGAACAAAGGTGTAGCAGCCGCATCGTCGTTGTGTAGGTTGCATTGTTGTATCTCCCAGGTTAGTAGACTGGATCGTCTACCGTACGAGAGTACAACGACGCGCAATTAGATTTGAGGACAACGGTCGGATCAAACGATGTCCTAGACGCAGGACATCAGTTATGCGCGTATCCTCACAGAGACGTGTTTCCCGGGAACTCGCCCTTTGAGACCGCGAGGCAGACGCTCTTGCCCTTTCTGATGTACCGCCGGACTTGCCTAATCTGGTCTTCCGAGAACTGAACGTTGCCTTTTCGGTTCACCGACGGCGCTGCCCGCAGAATATGCGGAATCGAGTCTGCTTCTGGGCTGCCTCGAAGCGTCTCAATGATCGTCTGGCACAGCGCCGAGTTGACCGGAGGCTCCTTCAACGACCGCCAGATCGAGAACACCAGATGGATGTCGCTGAGTGTCCTCCCCCTGATCTCCCCCTTCGTCAGCTCGTAGGTACCGAACCCCGTCTGCATCGACTTCACGGTCGACGGGTCGATGCCCAACTCGATCAGGCGGGCGCACTGCTTCTTGAGAATCAGCGCCTTGATGGCGGGAAGCGCCTGGGTGACGGGGAGGTTGAGCGGGATCGAGACGTTGAGCACGTTCGGATAGTTCGACGCCCTCGTTATCTCCTCGACCTCGGTGGCCCCGAACAGATGCTTGTGATCGTTCCACCAGAGATCGAAGAGGATGCCCCGACAATCGCCCCACGAATCATAGAAGCTGGCCGAGGCGGCAAGGTTCGGCTGCAGCGTCGGGTCGTCGAGGGCGAGCTTGTAGAAATCGAACCACAGCTGGATGAGCTGCTTGCGAGACCGAATGGCGGGCGATGGCACGACGGATCACCAAGGAGTCATCTATTTCGAACTAGGCCGTCAATTCGCAGCTGCCGGCTACTCTATCCTCACAGTGGTCCCGTATTTCGGCAAAGGCATTCTGTCGAGTAGATGGCCAACGGTTGTGTCCCCGTAGTAAGCTCCGTCGACTCCTGAAGAGTCAAATGCCAACGCTCGCATCGCTTCGCCAACAATAATAGCCTCTGCGTAACTTAAAACTAGCCCCATCGATAGCAAAAAGCGAACCGGCGACTTTAGGCATAGTCGCCATGTCAATCTTGATATTTCTGTCTTGCTTAGGAAGATCCATGAGCTACTGAGATTGTTCATTCGACAGCCGATAGGGACTTGATCGTCTGAAATTAGCACTGTGAGAGGCCGGCCCTCCGCAATGTGAAGCATTGGGGGGACAATCAGCGAAATCTGATTGTCTCCTGCCTCGCTGTTTAGATGCAGTCTGTGCCGGGATGGGCCACCCACGGTATAGTGCCGAGAGGGCCGGGAATAGAAGCTATCCACACGCCCAATAGTAGCTTCGACGCATCGCATTCGGGTCGTTCCCAGATAGTGAACGACTCTCAAGCCCCCCGCGGTCGACGCCTGCAGGACATTGGCCATGGTCCCTCCCGATCCAACGGCACCCCAGGTGCCGGCAACTGTCAGGAACGCTAGTGAGGGGCGAGAGCGTAGTCGACCCTCGGGAACGAGAGGTGGCGATCGATTGTCCTGCGCCTTCTGCTCTAATCGAGGGCTCGGCGTGGGTTAGTTCCCGTCGAACGGGACGGCGTCACAATGGAGCAGTTGGGCATACATCATCCCGCCGAACTCGGTTTTCAGCTCGGGTTTGGCGCGGTGGTTGGCAATGACGGATCGATCGCGGTCGATGAGCCTACGCCGACGGCAAAAGCCGACCGCAGCGTGGTCTACGTGGCCGTCCGAGATGACGGTGTTGTCCTGAAGGTCGGCCAGACCGCCGCCACGCTTTGGCGACGTTGGCGGCCCGCTCTTGTCGTGCTCGACGCAACCCGACCAATCCAAATTCGGTCGAACGAATTGATGGATCGGAATCGGTTTCAGGAGGCAGCCAGGGGACGGCGGTTCGAGGTGTGGTTCAAGCAAGCCCTGACGACGTCCCTTCGGTACATCCCGGGCTTTCAATACGAAGCTTCGCTCCGTGAAGCGGAAGAAGTGTATCTGGATCGATACTACGAGCCGATCCTCGGACGACTGCTCGAAGGCCGGGCAAGTATGAAGGGTGCTGAGCAGCCCAATCCACGTTGAGCCTGCCGAAAAGTCGAAACGAAGAGGCTGGCTCAGTCAGCTAACGCGATCCTCGTCCCATGTCCGGCAATCGAGGGCAGCGCAAGGCGTCAGCCGATGAGCCGCGGCCCGTCGAGGTCCTTGATAGCCGTTTATAGCTATTTGTTCGATACGAGGCGTTAGGGTCAACTGCCCTAACGCATTGATATCATTGGTGGGTTGGTGGAGCCAGGCGGGATCGAACCGCCGACCTCTTGAATGCCATTCAAGCGCTCTCCCAGCTGAGCTATGGCCCCGAACCAGCGGGAAATCTCTGGGTTCCGGCCCGCCTCTGGCGAACCGGCCGGCCCTTATCCTTTCTCCGGAAGCGGAAAGCAACCGGAAAGGTGGCGCCGGAGGTGTTGCTAGCGCTCCTCCTCGTCGACCTCGCCGATGATCGTCGAGACGTCGTCGCCCTCTTCCTCTTCCTCCTCGAGGAAGACGTCCTCCTCGACCTCGACGGCCTCCGCATCGTCGCCGTCCTCGGCCTCTTCGGTGACGCCGGCGGCCTCCTCGTCGGCCTCTTCCAGCGAGATCACCTCGGCTTCCGCCTCGACCTCGACTTCCTCGTCCTCGACGGGAGCCGGTGCCGGCGCAGCACGGCTGCGGCCGCTGGTGGGCACCTCGAACTGGGTGCCGCAACGCGGGCAGATGATGGGCGATTTGTTGAGGTCGTAGTAGCGTGCCCCACAGCTGGGGCAGAGCCGCTTCGTGCCAAGATCTGCTTTGGCCACTTGTGCCTGAGCCTCTTCGTTTGGGGCGGCTCCCCATATCGGCTGCATCAGGGCATGTCAAAGCCCGAAATCACGCAGGGACTCGCGACGTGACGCCCGTGCGCCAGCGTGCTATCGCGACCCGCGCGGCAGGGTCCCTGCCGCGCGCAGAAAACGGCGCGGAATCACAAGGGCAGCTACGCTTCATGGCCTTCACGCATACCCACGTCCCACTCACGGCGAGCGCTTCCGGCGCCCTCACGGGGCGGGTCCGCCTCCCCGGCGACAAATCGATCTCCCACCGCGCGGTGATGCTCGGCGCGCTTGCGGTCGGCGAGACCGTCATCGAGGGCCTCCTCGAGGGCGACGACGTCCTGGCGACGATGGAGGCGATGCGGGCGCTCGGCGCGCGGATCAGCCGGTCGGAGAATGGTGTCCGCAGAGTCAACGGCTTCGGCGTCGGCGGCGCCCTCGAGCCTGATCGCGTGATCGATTTCGGCAATTCCGGCACGGGCGTCCGCCTCGCAATGGCGATCGCCGGCAGCCACGCCTTCGCCACGACCTTTACCGGCGACGCGTCGCTGGTGAAGCGGCCGATGGGCCGGGTCACCGAGCCGCTCCGCCGCATGGGCGCGCAGGTCCTGGCCCGCGCCGGCGACAAGCTGCCGCTGACCATCCTCGGGCCCGAGCGGATGACGCCGATCGAGTACCGCCTGCCCGTGCCGTCGGCGCAGGTAAAGTCCGCGGTCCTCTTCGCCGCCCTCAACGTGCCGGGGACGACCACGGTGATCGAGCCGTGGCCGACACGGGACCACACCGAGAAGATGTTCGCCGGCTTCGGTGCCGACATCGAGGTGACGCTCAACGAAAGCGGCGAGCGGGTGATCCGCCTCGAAGGCCGGCCGAAACTCCGGCCGCAGTCGATCGTCGTGCCCGGCGACCCGAGCTCGGCAGCGTTCCCGATCGTCGCCGCCATCATCGTTCCGGGCTCGGTGGTTACGGTCGAGGGCGTCCTCCTCAATCCGACCCGAACGGGCCTCATTGCGACACTGATCGAGATGGGCGCCAGGCTCACCATCGAGAACGAGCGGACCGTCGGCGGCGAGACCGTCGGCGATGTTCGCGTCGAGCACTCACGGCTGCGCGGCGTCACCGTGCCTGCCGCACGGGCGCCGACGATGATCGACGAGTATCCGGTGCTTGCCGTGGCCGCCGCCTTCGCCGAAGGCGAGACGATCATGGAAGGCATCGGCGAGCTGCGCGTGAAGGAGTCCGACCGGGTGGCGACCACGCTCGCCGGCCTCCGCGCCAATGGCGTCGATGCATCGGAGGAAAAGGAGCGGCTGATCGTCCGCGGCCGCGGGGCGGTCCTCGGCGGTGGCACGGTGGTCACCGAGTTCGACCACCGCATCGCCATGAGCTTTGTGGTGATGGGCCTTTCGTCGGACAAGCCGGTCACGGTCGACGATGCCACCGCGATCTCGACCAGCTTCCCGCTGTTCCGCGATCTCATGTCCGGGCTCGGCGCGAACATCCGGCCAACGCAGGGAGCCTCTGCCGCGGCATGATCATCGCGCTCGACGGTCCCGCGGCATCCGGCAAGGGCACGCTCGGCAGGCGACTTGCCGAGCACTTCGGCTTCCACCATCTCGACACCGGCCTCCTCTATCGTGCGGTCGCCTCGCATGTGCTGGACGAGGCGGGGATGGTGGACGACCCGGAATCCGCGATCGCCGCGGCGCAGACGCTCCGGCTCGAAAAGCTCGATCCGATCCTTCTGGGCCGGCCGGAGATCGCCGAGGCTGCCTCGCGGGTGGCGGCGATGCCGGCGCTGCGGGCCGCGCTGGTGGCAGTGCAGCGCACTTTCGCCGCCAGGAAGCCGGGGGCGGTTCTCGACGGGCGTGACATAGGCACGGTCATCTGCCCCGACGCGGAGGTGAAGATCTTCCTCGTTGCGGACGCACAGGTACGAGCGAAGCGGCGCGCCGCACAGCTCGGCGTCCATGACGCGGAGGGCCTTGCCCGCATCCTCGACGACATCCACCGCCGCGACGAGCGCGACATGCACCGCGCCGCCGCGCCGCTCAAGCAGGCGGCCGACGCCCGCTTGCTCGACACCACCGCCTTGGATATAGAGGCGGCGTTCCGCGCGGCCGTCGACATCGTCGACAGGCGCCGCTGACGAGCGAACGGGAGCGGCCCTCGCGCAAGCGTAAGGCAGCGTCCCGTTTCTTTGTTTTCCGCCCGACGACTGCGACTTGCCGTCAGAGGGGCATCCGAACGCCGGAAAGCGTTGGGCCTCGCGCCGTCCCGCCGGGTGCGGACGAGGCTTATCCATCGCCTTCCGGACACATCAACTCCAGCCGCCGGCATTGGCCGGACCCGGTACCAGGAGCTTCATGAGCGTAGCCACACATAGCCCGTCCCGCGAGGATTTTGCCGCCCTCCTCGACGAGACCTTCAAGGCCGACGACCTCGTCGAAGGCAGCGTCATCAAGGGCACCGTCGTCGGCATCGAGAAGGACCTCGCCGTCATCGACGTGGGCCTCAAGACCGAAGGCCGTGTGGCGCTGAAGGAATTCGCAGCGCCGGGCGAAGAGCCCAAGATCAAGATCGGCGACGTCGTCGAGGTGTATCTCGAGCGCGTCGAGAACGCTCTCGGCGAAGCCATGCTGTCGCGCGAGAAGGCGAAGCGCGAGGAGTCCTGGACCCGTCTGGAGGAGAGCTTCACCAAGAACGAGAAGGTCATCGGCCAGATCTTCAACCAGGTGAAGGGTGGCTTCACCGTCGATCTCGATGGCGCCGTGGCCTTCCTGCCGCGCAGCCAGGTCGACATCCGCCCGGTGCGCGACGTCGGCCCGCTGATGCACACGCCGCAGCCGTTCCAGATCCTCAAGATGGACAAGCGCCGCGGCAACATCGTCGTGTCGCGCCGCACCGTCCTCGAAGAGACCCGCGCCGAGCAGCGCTCGGAGCTCGTCCAGAGCCTGGAAGAGGGCCAGATCGTCGACGGCGTGGTCAAGAACATCACCGACTACGGTGCGTTCGTGGACCTCGGCGGCATCGATGGCCTCCTCCACGTCACGGACATCGCCTGGCGCCGCATCAACCACCCGACCGAGGTGCTCTCGATCGGCCAGACGGTTCGCGTCCAGGTCATCCGCGTCAACCAGGAAACCCACCGCATCTCCCTCGGCATGAAGCAGCTCGAGGCCGATCCGTGGGAGGGCATTGCCGCCAAGTACCCGGTGCAGGCCCGCTTCAAGGGCCGCGTGACCAACATCACCGACTACGGCGCGTTCGTCGAACTGGAGCCGGGCATCGAAGGCCTGATCCACGTCTCGGAAATGTCGTGGACCAAGAAGAACGTCCACCCCGGCAAGATCGTCTCGACCAGCCAGGAGGTCGAGGTGATGGTGCTCGAGGTCGATCCGGTCAAGCGCCGCATCAGCCTCGGCCTAAAGCAGACCCTGTCAAACCCGTGGGAGGCGTTCGCCGAGACCCACCCGATCGGCACCGTCGTCACCGGCGAGGTCAAGAACAAGACCGAGTTCGGCCTGTTCGTCGGCCTCGATGGCGAAATCGACGGCATGGTCCACCTGTCGGATCTCGACTGGAACCTGCCGGGCGAACAGGCGATCGAGAACTACAATCGCGGTGACGAGGTCCAGGCTCAGGTTCTGGACGTCGACGTCGAGAAGGAGCGCATCTCGCTCGGCATCAAGCAGCTCGGCAACGACTCCTTCGTTGAGCAGACCGGTGACATCCGCAAGGGTTCGGTCGTCACCTGCGAGGTGATCGAGGTCAAGGAAATGGGCCTCGAGGTGAAGATCGCCGACACCGACATGACGGCTTTCATCCGTCGTGCCGACCTTGCCCGCGATCGTTCCGACCAGCGCACCGAACGCTTCGGCGTCGGCGAGAAGTTCGACGCCCGCGTCACTGTGTTCGACAAGAAGACGCGGAAGATCTCCGTCTCCATCAAGGCGCTCGAAATCGCCGAGGAGAAGGAAGCGGTCGCCCAGTACGGCTCGTCCGACTCGGGCGCATCGCTCGGCGACATCCTTGGCGCGGCCCTCAAGGCACGCGAGGACAAGCCGGCTCCGAAGGCGAAGGCCAAGAAGGCCACCGACGCGGACGCCGACACGGACGAGGAATAGTTTCGGCTGCCAGTGCCGAATACCACTCGAACCCCGTCGCGGCAACGCGGCGGGGTTCTGCTTTCCGGGGGGCCGGATCGGCGCACGCACGCTCTCCGGCGCCTCGCCGTTGCGGCAATCGCGCTGCGCTCCGCCTATGGCATCCTGCGGAACGCCCGCCGTTGGGGCCGGTCGCCGGCGGGGCGGGATGGTGTGGCTCTCTGGCGCCGGCGTTCCGGCCAGAAGTGGGGCGCCCGATAGCTTGACGCTGGCTGGCACGGTGGGGCATGGTACCCCGCTCACGATCAAAGCCGAGGGGGCCGCGCGATGATCAAGTCCGAGCTGATTTCGGCCATTTCGTCCGAGAATCCGCATCTCTACCAGCGCGATGTCGAGCACATCGTGAACGCTATCCTCGATGCCATCACCGACGCGCTGGCGCGCGGCGACCGGGTGGAACTGCGCGGCTTCGGCGCGTTCTCGGTGAAGAACCGACCTGCTCGCGTCGGGCGAAATCCGCGTACCGGCACGAAGGTGCAGGTCACCGAGAAATCCGTCCCGTTCTTCAAGACCGGCAAGGAGATGCGCGAGCGTCTCAACGACGGCGATGGAAGCGACGGGGACGACGACGAATAGCGGATGAAGCGCGCGCTCAGATTCGTCCTTCTGCTTCCGATCATCGCAGTCGCCGTCGCACTGTCGATCGCCAATCGACACGACGTACTGTTTTCGCTCGACCCGTTTGCAGAGGCCGATCCGACCCTTTCGGTGACGGTGCCGCTCTACTGGCTCCTGTTCGGCGCAGTGGCGACCGGTGTCCTCGTCGGCGGCGTTGCGGCGTGGCTGCGCCAGAGCCGCTGGCGGAAGGCCGCAAGGCGTGATCACGCCGAGATCGAACGGATGCGACGGGCCGCCGAAGAGCGCACCGCGACCGCGCCGCCTCCGGACAGGACGGCCTGAGTGCGACCGCCTGCGACGATGGCCGGCGCCATGCAACGCGCCGCCCCCACCATCGTCCCCCCCCGGATCAGCCCGGCATGACCCGAGCGCCGTTCGCCGGCGGGGGAGACAAGGGGGATGAATTCGTGGCCGAGCTGACTTCTGCGCGAAAAATACGGGCGGCTGAACGGCGCTACCGGAAGGTCATCGTGCCGATCATGTTCATGTCGGTGAAGGTCGCCCCGATGAGCGGCCGGAACTCGAAGGTCATGACGCGCGTGCGGATCGGCGTGAACTCGATCTCGATCACGCTCTCTTCCAGGATGTCGACCTGCTGCAGCGGCGGGAACTCGAAGACCGTGCCATCGACGGTGATCGACGCGACGTGCGCGAAGTCGGTGAACCGCGGCAGTTCCAGGCGCATCGCGTAACCGTCACCGGCGGTGATGCGCCAGAGATAGGTGGTGCCGGTCAAGAGGTCGAACGCGCGCTCCGACATGGTGAGATTGTCGGGATTGACGGTCGTTTCGATCAGCATCCGCCCGTCGGGCAGCGCGGTGGCCGCCATGGCGCCGGGAGCGGCCGTCGCGGGAGCTGCGGCGAACGCCCCCGCACGGATGGGCGCCGGGGAGGTTGCGGCGGGGGCCGCAGCCGCGGTGGCGGCGACGCCCGCTGCCGGCGCTGGCGATGTCGCAGGCGCAGCTGCCTGGGCCGGTGCGCCGGTAGCAGCCGCCGAAACGGCCGCCGGGATGGCGTCCATCGGGAAGCCGATGGCGGCGAGCTGGGCGTTGAGCGCCGCAAGCGAGGCCGCGATCGCCTGCTGCTGCTGCGGGTTGAGCTGGCCGTCGCCCTGGGCCTGGGCCCGATACGTGGCAAACGCCATGGCGAGGTCGGCTACGGCGGGATCGCCTTCGGCGGCGGCCGCCAGGAGCGGCGCCTGCTGCGCCTGGGTGGCGGCAATCGCGTCGATCCGCGCGCCGAGGCCTTCGACGTCCGCGACGACGGCGTTCATCCCGGCGATCAGAGCTGCGACGTTGGTGCCGAGGCTATTGAGGTTGGTCGCGAGCGCCGTGAGCGTATTGGCCGCGGGCAGCGAGCGGGAGACGGAATCGACGGCGCCGCGGACATCGCGAAGCCCGGCTGCGAGGTCGTTCAGTGTGGTGCTGGTCCGCGTGCCCGTGGCGGCGGCGTCGGCGGCGAGCGCATCCACTTCGCGCTGCAGCGTGTCGATCCGCGCGTCGAGATCGGCGATGGCCGTGAGCACCTGCGCGGAGGAATCGGTGCGCTGCTGGATGATCGTGACCAGATCCGCCTGGGCCGCAGCAATGGTGGCAAGGCGCTGGTCGAGCGTTGCCGATGGCGCTGCGGCCGCAGTGGTCGTTGCCGCTGCCACGGGTTCGCCCGCAGCCTCATCAGGTGTTCCGCCACCGCACGCCGCCAGTCCCAGGCTCGAACCCACGACCAGTACGACCGCCGTCAAACGACGCATGCTTCAATCCCCCCGATCGCGACGCCGCCTTGCGCGCGAAACTGCTATTTCATGAGTGTTCAATACATATTATGGGCCCGCAAGCAATTTCACGACGATGTCATAGACCGCAGCGAACGGCCCGTCGCATTGGACAGGCCGAGGCCATCTGTGCGAATGCATCGCGCGATGGCCCTCGACGTGAAAATCTGCGGACTCTCCGAGGAGAAATCGCTCCGCGCCGCGCTGGATGCGGGTGCCGATCTCGTGGGCTTCGTCTTTCACCTGGCAAG
>CAXNGA010000026.1:0-10412 GCA_964201375.1 Kaistiaceae bacterium | reverse complement strand
GGGTGGGATGTCGGCAGCGGCGCTGCCGGCAGGCTCGACGAGCGGCTGGTCCTGCGTCCGCGTGCCCGTCTCGTTCGACGAGGGCGGCGTCATGCGCTCGCGTGCGAGGTCGCGGAGGACCTGCGTCGCCTCGGGCTGACGCTCCGTGATCACATCACTTTCGTCATAGTCGGGCGCCAGTACGGTGGCCGGCGGGTATGCTTCGGCGGTCAGGCCCGCCAGACGATCGAGCGCTGCCACGACCGCGTCGCGGTCGGTCAGCCGGCCGGCCTCGATCTCGTCGCCGATCTGGAGCGCTTCGCGGGCGAGCGCCCGGAGGAAGGGATCGTCGCGGATGGCGGCATCCTCATTGAGGATCGCTGCAACGCGTCGGAGTTCCGCTCCGGTCTCGGCGGCCTCGGTCGCGGTCAGCTCGGCGAAGGTCGGAGCCGGTGCGGGAGCCGGACCGCCGGCAGTCGAATCGGGCGGCGCGAGGCTGATCGCCGCAAAGACGGCGGCCGCGGCGACCGCCACCGCGTACCGCCCATAGGGCACCGTCACCAGGGCGCGTGGATCGAGCGATCCGGCGCATCGCTCCGCATCTGCAAGGAGTGCCCGCGCCACAGGTGCGCCGGCATCGCCGCCACGATCGGCGACCTCGATGGCCGTGCTCAGCCGCTCGCCGAGATCGAACCGCGAATCGGCCCGGCGGGCGATACCGAGCCGGCCCGGCGATGCGAAGATATCGGCCGCCGTTCCGACCGCGGCGACCGCGAGTCCGAGGATGGAAGCGACGGCCACACGCCCCGTCAGGTCCAGCGGTACGCCGAAGGAGACGGTCGCGAATTCGAGGAAACCGAACGCGACGAGCGCCACCACTATAGCCGTCGTCAGCGTGGCGAGGAGCCGGTCGGCGCGCGCGCGGCGAAGGGCAGCATCGAGCCGTCGGGGCAGGGCGACGAGGCGCAGTCCGGCCTGGCCTTCCGCGACCGTCATCGGCGGGGGCGAGCCGCGATGGGTCGGGCCTCGAGCGCATCGCGCCGCCTCGGAACCAACTGCAGTTTCGCCACGCTCGCCCTCCTCGGGGATGTGAACTTCATCGATCGCGGGGTGTCACCAACCCAATTGGGTGGTCGTCCGCGTACGGTGCCGCCCGGGAACGGCCGCGGGCGATGTCGGGCTAGCTCGGCAGGGCGTTTGCCGGTTCGGGATTGCGGCGCGTACGCTCGTCGATGCGCCTCGGTCCGAGCCATTCCGAAGAACAGTAGTAGTCGGTGATGAAGAGGCGGGTGAGTGCCGTCTGCGTGTTCACGCCGACCTTCCGGTAGATGTTCTTCAGGTGGAAGCGGGACGTTTCGTAAGCGATGCCGATCGAGGCGGCCGCGGCGCCCAGGCTGCTGCCCTCGATGAGCTTGACCACGATCTCGACCTCCGTCGGCGTCAACCGCCAGCGGCCGGCGAGTGTGGAGATGTCCGCGGAGGTGGCAGCGGGCTCGCGGTAGCCGCCCAGGATGATCACCGGCACTTCGCGGTCTGCGCCTGACGAAACGGGCATCCGCGCCACGAGAAGGCGAAGCTGCGGACCGTCGCCCTCGCAGACGTCCAACTCGCCAACGATCCCGGCCGGGCGTTGCAGGAGCGCATCGTCGATCAGGCGAACCAGGGCGGCGTCGGAGGCACCCCGGCAGCGAAGGCGGCCGTCGATGATGACGAGATTCCTCACCTTCGACATCGCAAGGCGCGCGGCAAGGTTGACCGCAGTGGCCCTGCCGCCCTCGTCGAGAACGACCACGCCTTCGGAAAGGAGGTCGAACCCGATCCCGTCGCTCAGCCCAAAATCGCCGCCGGTATTGAGGTAGCGAAGCCGGATCGCGCTCTGCAGCCGGCTTGCGGCGCGGCGCAGCCGCTCTTCGTCCCGCGCCGAGAACGGTGGCTGGGCCGAGGTGCGGCCAGCCCCGAATCGGATCTGCGGACCGCCTGGCACGACCGCGAGGTATTCGACGATGTGGTCGAGGTCCCGTGGCTTGATGCAGTCCCGGTAGTATTCGCCATCAGCAACGTCTGG
Source organism: Kaistiaceae bacterium (assembly GCA_964201375.1). GTDB lineage: Bacteria > Pseudomonadota > Alphaproteobacteria > Rhizobiales > Kaistiaceae > JADLGL01. Next base: position 8,368 of record CAXNGA010000026.1, on the reverse strand, counting down.
CCGCTCGTGCAGGCTCGACCACCGCATGGGCGCGCCGGGCAGCCTGGTCAGTAGAGCGTTCAATAGGAAGTCGGCCGCCCAATGGCCGTGACGGTAACGCCTCGCGCGGGCCTCGTCATGCTAGTCGCCGGCCGAATGGATCTGCTGGCTCGGCGTTCCATCGCCATCGTGGACGCCGGCCCAGGAATAGCGACCAACAAAGGCGTTGCGCAGTTCGAGCGCCACATCAGTCCAGCCAGCGCGTCCGACAGCGAGCGCGTCGATGACGCCAGACAGTGTTTGATCCGGTAGTACCACGCAAGACCTCCCTCAAAGGGGTACGGGCTTCGGAAGTGTTCTTGTTGTTCTTTCCGAATTCCTCCGGGTCTGCTCAAGATCGGTCTTGTGCTGCTACTCACCCGCTTGATCACGGATCTGTAATTGTCCGCACGGTCTCCCCACCGAACGGCATGACATTGGTTACACTCCCGCGGCAGGCAATCAAGGTCATTCGCACTTGCCTGGCCATCCGTGGTGCCAAGCCGGGCGGCGCGGCGGGTCGAGCGCGAGCCTGATGTTTGCGGTCGGACGGGGGAGGTCGTGCGAGCGGACCTTCGACTTGTCTACACGACCGGAGCGTCCCGATGATCGGTCAGGGCACACCTCATAGTTAACCATTCGTTACCAAATCGACTGCTAACAATTCGTTCATGCAGCCTGTTTGCCCCTGTTTTCCGCCATTTCCGGCCGAATCGCCAACCGTTAACGGAGAGCTCCGTTGACGAAGCGCGTGGCCGTGCTCATGGGCGGATGGTCGAGCGAGCGATCGATCTCGCTCGTATCGGGCGGGGCGTGCGCCAGAGCGCTGGCCGAAGCGGGCTATGACGTCACGCCGGTCGATGTCGGCCGGGACATCGCGGCGGTGCTGTCGGAGCTGCGTCCCGACGTTGCCTTCAACGCGCTGCACGGGCCGTTCGGCGAGGACGGCACGATCCAGGGCGTCCTCGAAGTGCTCGGCATCCCGTACACGCATTCGGGGGTCCTCGCTTCGGCGCTCGCGATGCACAAGGTGCGGGCGAAACCGGTCCTTGCCGCTGCCGGCGTTCCGGTCGCCGAATCGGTCGTCCTCACGCGACAGGAAGCGGCGCTCGGGCACCCGATGGAGCCGCCCTATGTCGTCAAGCCGATCCAGGAAGGGTCGAGCTACGGGGTGGTCATCGTCCGGCATGGCGCCAATTCGCCCGCGCGGGAACTGCTGTCGGCGGAGTGGCGCTACAGCGACGAGGTGATGGCCGAGCGGTACATCCCCGGCCGCGAACTGACCTGCGCCGTCGTCGGCGACCGTGTCCTCGACGTGATCGAGATCACCAGCGCCGGGCGGTTCTACGACTTCGAGGCAAAGTACGCGCCGGGTGGATCAATCCACACCCTGCCTGCCCGACTTTTACCAGTTGTTTACCAAAATGTCCGGATGCTGACCCTCAGAGCGCATCAGGCACTCGGGTGCCGCGGGGTCAGCCGCTCCGACTTCCGGTTCGATGAACGCGAGGATGGATCAGGCGAGCTGATCTGCCTCGAGGTCAACACGCAACCGGGGATGACCCCCACATCGCTCGTTCCGGAGATGGCGGCCTACGCCGGCATGTCGTTCCGGGATCTCGTGTCATGGATCGTGGAGGACGCGTCTTGCGGGCGGTAGGCTGGATGGGAGCGATGCAGTTCGGCGGCCTTGCGCCGCTGCGCTTCCGCGTGTCGGTTCCGGCGACGGTGCTGCCGCAGATCCTGCGCCGCCCCGCCCGGCTCGTCTCGCGCATCGACGTGACCCTGCCGGCGCAAGCGGGCCTCAAGGCCAGCGCCGCGTTCCTTGCTTTGGTCGGCCTCTACGGCGTCATCGCCGGCAATCACGTCAACAGCATCATCGGCGGCCTGTCGTCCGCGGCGGGCCTTGCCGTAGACGCGGTCCGCATCACGGGCCAGAGCGAGACGGCGGAGATGGACATCATCCGAGCACTCCAACTCCCCGATCACGGCTCGATCCTCTTCTTCGACGCGGAGGCTGCGCGCGAGCGGATCGAGACACTCGCCTGGGTCGAGACCGCGACGATCCGGAAGGTCTATCCGTCGACACTCGACATCCAGGTCACCGAGCGCGAGCCTTACGCGCTCTGGCAGAACGAGGGGCAGGTCGTCCTCATCGACGAGGACGGCCGCGTCATCAGCGACTACGTCGCCGCCCGGTTCTCGCGCCTCCCGCTCGTTGTGGGCGAGGGCGCGCCCCAGGAAGCGCCTGAGCTTCTCGCCCTCCTTGCGGAGTTTCCCTCGCTCCAGGAACAGGTTCGTGGCGCCACGCTCGTGTCGGGCCGGCGCTGGAACCTGACGCTCCGCAACGGGATGACCGTGATGCTGCCGGAGGACGACCTCCTCCCGGCGGTCATCCAGCTCGTCAGCCTCGATCAGGGCCAGCAGCTGTTCGCCCGCGACATCCAGGAAATCGATCTCCGCATGGCGGATCGCATGACCGTCCAGCTCGCGCCGGACGTCCTTGAAGACGTGGAAGACGCCGTCACGCGGGCGCGGCGACCGGGAGGCACTCCGTGAAACTCCTAAGCCAGCAGAGCAGGCGAGGCCGCGTCCTCCCGGGAAAGAGCACGATCGTCGCCGTGCTCGATGTCGGGTCGAGCAAGTTCACCTGCATGATCGCAAAGCTCTCGCCGGCCGATCCGGGCGAGGGGATGCCGGGCCGGACCCACAAGGTCCAGATCATCGGCGTCGGACACCAGCGGGCGCGCGGCGTGAAGGCCGGCGTCGTCGTCGATCTCGAGGCCGCCGAGCGGTCTATCCGGCTCGCGGTGGACGCCGCCGAGAAGATGGCGCGGCTGACGATCGACACGCTGATCGTTTCGGTCTCGTGCGGACGCATGTCGAGCGAGACCTTTTCCGCCAAGGTTGGTGTCGCAGGGTCGGAGGTGAACGAAACCGACATCAGCCGGGTGCTTGCCGCGGGTCGTCAGTTCTCCGTCTCCGACGGACGCACGCCGATCCATTCGCTGCCGATCGGCTACGCCCTCGACGGACATCGAGGGATCAAGGATCCGCGCGGCATGATGGGCCAGCAGCTCGGGGTCGACATGCATGTCGTCACCGCCGACGTCGCCCCGATCGACAACCTCGAACTCTGCATCAACCGCTGCCATCTCTCGATCGGCGCGACGGTCGTTGCGCCCTATGCCAGCGGCCTTGCGACCCTGGTCGACGACGAAGCCGAACTCGGCGTGGTGGCGATCGACCTCGGCGCCGGGATGACCACGATGGCCGTCTTCGTCGACGGGCAGTTCATCCACGCCGACGCCGTCATGGTCGGCGGCCACCATGTCACGACCGACATTGCCCGCGGCCTGTCGACCAGCGTCGAGGCCGCCGAGCGGCTGAAGGTGCTGTCGGGCAGTGCCATCGCGACCGCCTCGGACGACGCCGATCTCATCCTCGTTCCGCCGCTCGGCGACGAGGACCGCGACGCCCCGAACCGCGTGCCCAGGGCGGTGCTCAACCGCATCGTCCGCGCCCGCGTGGAGGAGATCCTCGAAATGGTACGCGACAGGCTCAACGATTCGGGCTTTGCGGCGCTGGTCGGGCGCCGGATCGTCCTCACGGGTGGCGCGAGCCAGCTCAACGGCCTTGCCGAAATGGCACGGCGCATCCTTGCGCGGAACGTCCGTCTCGGACGTCCGCTCGGTATTTCGGGCCTGCCCGAGATCTTCCGCGGTCCGGCGCATGCCTCGACCGCGGGAATGCTGATCTATCCCCAGTACGGCGGCATCGAGCGGGTAGCCCGCACGGCCCCGGCGCAGCGCGCGACCGGGACCACGGGCTCGACCTATTTCGGCCGGGTCGGACGATGGATCAGGGAAAGCTTCTGACTGCTGCCGCGCGTGCGGCAGGGACGGCGCGTCGGCGTCCATAAACAACGCAACACAAACCGGGTGCTGTCGCGGGCAGCCGGTGGGGTCGAAGAGGACGAGACATGTCCATTAATCTGAAACTGCCTGACATCAAGGAACTGAAGCCGAAGATCACCGTGTTCGGTGTCGGCGGGGCCGGCGGCAACGCCGTCAACAACATGATCCGCTCCGGTCTGGAGGGCGTCGAGTTCGTCGTCGCCAACACCGATTCGCAGGCGCTCATGTCCTCGCAGGCGACGCGCCGCATCCAGATGGGCGTTGCCGTCACCGAGGGTCTCGGCGCCGGCTCCATGCCCGAGATCGGCCGTGCCGCGGCCGAAGAGGTGATCGACGAGATCACCGATCACCTGTCGGGGGCGCACATGATCTTCGTGACCGCCGGCATGGGCGGCGGCACCGGAACGGGCGCGGCGCCCGTCATCGCCAGGGCCGCGCGCGAGCACGGCATCCTGACGGTCGGCGTCGTCACCAAGCCGTTCCAGTTCGAAGGGGCGCGCCGGATGCGCGTCGCCGAGGCCGGCATCGCCGACCTCCAGGAAAACGTCGACACGCTCATCGTGATCCCGAACCAGAACCTGTTCCGGATCGCCAACGACAAGACCACCTTCGCCGACGCCTTTGCGATGGCCGACCAGGTGCTCTTCTCGGGCGTTGCCTGCATCACCGACCTGATGGTCAAGGAAGGCCTAATCAATCTCGACTTCGCCGACGTCCGTTCGGTGATGCGCGAGATGGGCAAGGCCATGATGGGCACCGGCGAGGCATCGGGCGAGCGTCGTGCCCAGCAGGCGGCGGAAGCCGCGATCGCGAACCCGCTCCTCGACGAGACGTCGATGTCGGGCGCCAAGGGCCTCCTGATCTCGATCACGGGCGGTCGCGACCTCACCCTGTTCGAGGTCGACGAAGCCGCCACCCGCATCCGCGAGGAGGTCGATCCGGACGCCAACATCATTCTCGGCGCCACCTTCGACGAGAACCTCGAGGGCATCATCCGCGTGTCGGTCGTGGCGACCGGCATCGAGAACGAAGAGCAGATTGCCCGGCCCAAGACCGAGGCGCCGGTCGTCCGCCAGGTCGAGCCGCGCCAGCGTCCGGCGGCCACCCCTCCGGTCTCGAACCGCGCCGCCGAGGCTTCGCGCCGCCCGGTCGCCCGCGCCAACCCGGCCCCCGCCGACGCGCCGGCGGCCATGGCAGCCGCCGCGGTTGCGGCCGCGGTCTCCACCCAGCACGATCAGGCGATGCAGCAGCCGATTGCCCGGGCACCGATCTCCCGGCCGGCCGCAAGCGATCCGGACGTCCACATTGCCCCGCTCACGATCCAGAGCGCGGAGTTCGCCGCCGCCCAGGAACTCGACCCGGAGCCGCAGGCGCCGGTCGACCGTGACGAACTGGGCGACGGGCCGTTCATCCCGCCAACGGCCGATTCGCCGTCGCCCCGCATGCCGCGCGTCCAGGACTTCCCGGCCATCGTGCAGCGCCAGCTCGCCCCCAAGGGCGAAGATGGTGCCGGTCCGATGAGCCTCCTCAAGCGCCTCGCCCATGCCAGCCTGGGCGGCCGGCGCGAGGAGGCTGCTGCCCCGGCTGCGCCGCAGAATCCCGCACCGCCGCGCCAGCCAGCGCCCGCGCAGCGCCCGGCCCAGGCCACACGCCCGCAGGCTCCGCAGGCCCCGCAGGCTGCTCCGGCCCGCACCCAGCAGGTCCGGCCGCAGGCCGCCCCGGCGCAAGCCGCACATCGCCCTGCTGCAGCTCCGCCGACGGCGCGTCCGCAGCCAGGCATGTACCGGCCGGTCGAGGGCAACCTCGATCCGCACGGTCGCACGGCTCCCCCGCGCGACGCGCGGATGGATGACGGCGAACTGGAGATCCCGGCGTTCCTGCGCCGCCAGGCAAACTAGCGCCGTTCGCGGCCGCTGGTACGGAACCCGTCCGGAGCGCGACCTCCGGGCGGGTTCCTCCTTGTGCATGGCCGTCCAGCGTTGTTCGTCGGACGTGCTAAGTCATTGATTCAGCTCAGCCATGTAATACGCCGTCATCAAGCGTGATTTGGCCGGCCGCCGTACCCTGCTTATCTTTTTCGCATGGGTAGACGAGAATCGCCGAACCTTGCGGGCTCCGATGGAGCCGACGGCATCGGCGCTGCGGGCGGATTTTCCTCGATGGGCGGCCCGCGCGATCGCCAGACGACTCTGGCGGGCTCGGTCCGGATCACCGGCACTGGCGTCCACTCGGGCGAAGCCGTTTCCGTCACGATCGGACCTGCCGAGGCCGGGACCGGATTCACGTTCGTCCGCGGCGGCACCGCCGACCGGCACCAGGAGATCCGTGCCAATTATCGCAGCGTCGGCAGCACGGACCTCTGCACGACACTGAAGAGCGGCGACTGGTCGATCGGGACGGTGGAGCATATCCTTGCGGCCCTCACCGGAATCGGCGTCGACAACGCGATCATCCTGGTGGACGGGCCGGAGATTCCAGCCGTCGATGGCAGTGCCGCGCCATTCGTGGCAGCCATCGACGAGGCCGGCATCGTCGCGCTCGATGCGCCTCGCGCCCATATTCGTGTGCTCCGGCCGTTCCGGGTCGAGCAGGGGCTGTCGTATGCCGAACTCCGGCCCTATGACGGCCGCCGGTTCGAGATCGAGCTCGATTTCGCGAGCCCCGTGATCGGCCGGCAGCGCTTCGCGGCCGACGTTACGCCGGGTGTCTTCCGCCGCGAAATGGCCGCCGCACGCACCTTTGGTTTCCTGGGCGAGGTCGAGCAGTTGTGGAGCAGGGGCCTTGCCCGCGGCGCCTCGCTCGAGAACGCCCTCGTGATCGGCGATGCCGGCGTCATCAATCCGGGCGGGCTCCGCTTCCCGGATGAGTTCGTCCGTCATAAGGCCGTCGATGCGGTCGGCGATCTGGCGCTCGCAGGTGCTCCGATCCTGGGGGCCTACCGCTCGTATCGGGGGGGCCATCGCCTCAACGCGCGCATGGTCGAGGCCTTCCTCGCGACCGACGCCTGGGAGTGGGTGTCGGCGCCGTCGTCGCGTCCCGGCCGTCATGCGGCGCTCGCCCAGGCCGCACTCGAGCCCGAGCTCACCTGACGGCGAGCCGGTTCCCCCGGCCGCCATAAATAGGTCGGATTGACGCCGCTGTTTCCGCCTGCCGTGGGAGTCTCGCTCGTCCGGCACATGGCGTAGCCCGAAAGCCGTCTTTGGGTTACAAGCCGGTGAATCGCGGCCCTCGAATCTGACCGGTGGAAAGCCCGACATGACGTCTTCTGCAGCGCTCGCCGGACACACGTTCCGGCCGTTCTCGGCCCTCTTCCGTGTTGCGGCGGTCGCGAGCGCGCTGATTCTTGCAGGCTGCGTCGGGCGCGACGAACTGGTCGTCGAGCAGGCGATCCCGGCCGCCGATCTCTACGCAGAAGGCATTGCCGCCTACGAGACGCAGCGCTACGGCGATGCGATCGACGCCTTCGCCGAACTCGACCGGCGCTATCCCTATTCCGAGCAGGGCCGCCGCGGCCTGATTCTCCTGGCGGACGCGCAGTACAATCTCAGCCGCTGGGAGGAGGCCATCGCGTCCGCCGAGCGCTACCTTCTTCTCTACGGCAATGGCGATGACGCGGATCAGGCTCTCTTCCTCATTGGCGAGGCGTATCTCCGCCAGGTGCCGGACGTGACGCGCGACCAGGGGGCGGCCCGTCGTGGGCTTGCGGCCAACCAGGAACTGGTGGAGCGCTTCCCCAACTCGGCCTTTGTCGAGCAGGCACGGCTCAACATGGTGGCCGTGAACGACCAGCTCGCCGGCCAGGAGATGCTCGTCGGCCGCTACTATCAGGAGCGCCGTGACTACGTGGCGGCGATCAACCGCTTCCGGCTGGTGGTCGAGGAGTACGGAGATACGCGCCACGTCGAGGAGGCCCTGTTCCGCCTGACCGAGACGTACCTTGCGATGGGGCTCGTCGGCGAGGCGCAGACAGCGGCGGCCGTACTCGGGCACAACTTCCCGAACAGCCCCTGGTACCAGCAGGCCTTCAATCTTCTCGGCGCCGGCGGTCTTCAGCCGCGCCGCGGCGGTGGCTGGCTGGGCGGCCAGTTCCGCAACTAGGCCGACGGCGCGGACGATGCTCGCCGCGCTCTCGATCCGCGACATCGTCCTCATCGATGCGCTGGAGATCACGTTCCGGCCCGGCCTGACGGTGCTCACCGGCGAGACCGGCGCGGGCAAGTCCATCCTCCTCGATGCGCTGTCGCTCGCCCTTGGCGGGCGTGGCGATGGCGCGCTGGTCCGCCATGGCGCCGACCAGGGCCAGGTGACGGCCGTCTTCGATGTTCCGGCCGACCATCCCGCCTTCGCCATGTTGCGCGAGAACGGCCTGCGGGCCGACGGCGAGATGATCCTTCGCCGCACGCAGGGGAAGGACGGGCGGAGCCGTGCCTTCA
>CAXNGA010000025.1:0-10584 GCA_964201375.1 Kaistiaceae bacterium | reverse complement strand
CGCGGCCCGGCTCGCCGCGCATCGCGGCGGCCGGAGCGCGGTCGGCAGCGCGCTCGTCCACGACCGCCCCGGCAACCCCGTCGCCTGCGCCGCGCATCTTTTCCTGTTCTTCCGCCGCCTCCCGGGAACGCCTGCGCAGGAGGCGCTCGCCTATGGCGCCTCCTACGACCGCGCCCTGTTCGCGCGGCACGGCGTCTTCCGCGAGGATCTCCGCACCGGCGAGGACACCGAGTTCCACGGCCGCCTCGCCCCCGAGGACCGCCCGGCGTGGGAGCCATCGATCCGCACCGTCCACCGGACGCCCGGCGGCGTGCGCGAACTCGTCCGCGATCATCGCGACCGCGGCCGTCGGGCGGTCCGCGCCCGGAGCATTCTTGGTGGCACCACGCCCGCGCGCGTGGCGGCGGGGGCGCTGGGGGGGCTCGTGCCGCGGATGATCAGGAGCCTGCGCTGGTCCGAGCGGGGCGAACGGGCGACGGTCGTCCTGTCGTTCCCGTTCATGACCCTGGGCGCCGCCGCCTACGCCTATGGCGCGCTCACCCCTGATCGCCCGGCCAATTGAAGCGCGGGCCGATCGCGGCCATGGTTCTGCGGCCCCGAAGAACGGATCATCCAGGAGAGCGATACGTCTGACAGCATACCCGAGGTCAGCGTCGTCATTCCCGTATGGGACAGGCATGACGCCTTGTCCGGCGCCATCCGCTCGGCGCTGCGACAGGAGGGGGCAAGCCTCGAGGTGATCGTCGTCGATGATGGCTCCGAGCCGCCGCTCGACCTCCTTTCCATCGGGGATGCCCGCCTCCGTCTCGTCCGCCACGAACGCAACCGCGGACCCGCGGCGGCCCGCAATTCCGGCGTCGCCGTCGCGCGTGGCCGCTACCTCGCCTTCCTCGATTCGGACGACACCTGGGAGCCGCGCAAGCTCGCGCTGCAACTCGCCGCGGCGCGGGGCGCGGGGGAGCTGACGGCCATCGGCTGCGGCTGGCGCTACGACCGCGACGGCGTCCGTCACGTCGTCGTCCCGCACGACGCCGAGGGTACCGAGGCCTTCGCGTCCGGTGCCTGGCATGGCGCGGGCACGACCATGCTGCTGCCGCAGTCCGCGGTCGCCCTCGTCGGACCGCAGGACGAGAAGATGCAGCGCCTCGAGGACCACGACTGGTACCTCCGCTTCGCCGCTCTCGGCGGCCGGCTGAAGATCGTCCCGGAGGCGCTCGTCACGATCGACTGGCGGCCGCACGAGGACTGGGCGGCGATCGACCGCGCCTGCGAGCTGCTCGAACTGCGCCATGTCGGCCGCGGCAGCCCCCATTCCCGGGCAGCCCAGCGCCGTATCCGGGCCCACGCCCGCCTCATCCGCAGCAGCCGCCGCTGGCACGCCGGCCGGCGCCTCGCTTCCCTCTGGCTCCTCTTCCGGTCCTGGCTCACCCTGCCGCGGACGCGCGTCTTCCTCGACCGGCCGGACCGCCACAGGGAATGATCACCACCGAGCTGAAGCGACCGGGGCAGCGGCCGAACGTGGTGGCGATCTTCTCCTTCCGCCACGACGCCCACCTCGTCCCGGACCTGATCGAGAACATCGCGCCGATGGTGGACGGCTGGATTGCCTTCGACGACACGGCAAGCACGGCGTTCTTCAGCGACGAGTGGGGCCGGCGGCGGGCGCTGATCGAGGCCGCGCTCGGCATCGGCGCGCGCTGGATCCTTGCGGTCGACCCCGGCGCGCCGTCTCGGCCGCCGCGACCTCTACAACGCCCTCGATCCCGACCGGCGCTACCAGGCGATCGGCTACGATTACCTCGCCGACGAACGCACGATGCGGCTCCGGAAGGTGAGCCGGTGGCGACGGTATTCTCCGCCCCACGTCGATGACGGCGGCCTCTGGATGCCCGCCCCCGGCGACCCGGCATGACCGCGGTCGTCGTCGCCATCCTCGACCGGGACGATTTCGCCGCCAACACCGACGTCATCGTGGTGGTGGACGACCGCCGCCGTCGCCTCACCTGGGTGCCGCGCGACCTGTGGTCCCCGCTGATCGGCGACCGCATCAACGCGGCTTTCGCCCGCGGCGGTGGCGATCTCCTCCTCCGCGCCCTCGCGGGGCTCCGCTTTCCCTGCCGCGGCGCGCTCGTTCTCCGCCGCGGCGCTACGGAAGCGGCGCTGGCGGGTGTCGTGGTCGTCGTGCCGGTCAGCGAACGCCTCGACTTCTGGTATCCGGAACATCCGACGCGCCCGATCGAGGAGGGGCGGAAGGCCATCGCCTTCGAGCCGCCGGAGGAGACGCTGCATGGCGAGCGCATCCACCAATGGCTCGGCGCCCGCACGATGATCGCCCGCCCCGGCTCGGACCTCTTCCGCTGCGACCGCCAGCAGGTGTTCCTGCGGGCGCTGCTGGCGCAGGGCTTTCACTTCCGCAGCGTGCTGGCCGACCCGTCGCTTCACCGCATCGCCGGGACCGATCCGCTGCCGGTGCTGGCGAAGGTCGCGGCCGGCTGGGAGATGCGGACCTTCCGCCGCGTCCGGGACGCGACCGTGGAGGGCAAGGCCGTGCTGGTGCCGGTGAATCGGCTGCGCTGGGCCATGACCGGCCGCCGCTGAGCGACCGGCCCAACCCATCCAACTCGCCCGGCAACGACGAGTGGGGTGACTATGCTCACATGGACCGAGGCCGTCGGTTGAGCTAGGCCCTCGCACGTACATGAAACACGCCCTTGATGCAGGTTGCGTCTCTGACGCAAAGCTGGATGTGCGTCTTCGCGTAGAAGCCGGAGTTTTCGTAAGCGAGGCCGCCTTCAAGAAAGACGCCCTTCACCGTTTGGAACGGCTCATGGTTCGATCTGGCGCGGACCGCATGCAGGTGGTTGATGACAGCGCAGTCCAGGTCGCGTTGCCAAGGCCCTGAGTTGGCCGGCATTTTGGCTCCCGTCACGCGGACTGCATCCGCAAGATTCGCGTAGGCTGCCTGGACCGCCTCCACCCCCGCCGTGGTCGTGAGGTCCAGGCAAAAACCAAGGTCGATAACCGCACCGACCACGAAGGGAGTGTCGATGGCCTCCCCTCGGGCTGCCGCTTCTCGGGCGAAAGCGATGGCTCGGGCCGGATTGGATTCCCAGAAATAGACCCCGTGGCCAAGCCAATCGTATGCGTTTTCGCTGTTGCGAAACGCCTCGCCAGCGGCAAGTCGGTTACCGACTTCCTTGTCGCACCCATGATAGCCGAGAACGAAGGCCGACGAGAGCCGGTGCAATAGGCACCTTTGCTAGAAGGCGAATGCCTTTTGGGTGGGGCCACGACCGAACTGGTTCGTCAGCTTCCCGTCTTCCTCGGTGAAGCCTTCCTCAATGAGGAGCGCACGCGCCTTGGCAGGGTCTTCCATGAACTCGACGCGCACCTTCTCGAACGCATCAAGCATCTGCTTGAGTTCGGTCTGGGTCATCGGTTCCTCCCACCAGCGGCGTCGTCGGTTCACTCAACGAGTCAACGCTCGCGACGTTACGCCGATGCAATTGATTGTGCTGATATGGTGGTCGTTGTCACCTGAAAGAAGGGTGAATGAAGGTAGTGCGTCAGGCCGATGCACGTTTCCGATGAGACCGCGCTTTTCCGGCAACGGCGCTTCGTCCTTAGCGGCAGCGCCTGCCGTGATTGCCAGACCGAGACCCCAACGAAAAAGGGGCCGGCGTTTCCACCGGCCCCCCAGAACTCACACAGAAGCGAGAACCCTAGCCTGCGGCCTGCTGGCCGTCGGCGGTCTCGGCGATTTCCTCGCCGGTCTCCTGGTTGACCACCCGCATCGACAGGCGGACCTTGCCGCGGTCGTCGAAGCCGAGCAGCTTCACCCAGACCTTGTCGCCTTCCTTGACGACGTCGGTCGTCTTGGCGACGCGGTGCGAGGCGAGCTGCGAGATGTGGACGAGGCCGTCGCGGGCGCCGAAGAAGTTGACGAAGGCGCCGAAGTCGACGGCCTTCACCACGGTACCCTGGTAGATCGCGTTTAGCTCGGGCTCGGCCGCGATCGACTTGATCCAGTTGAGCGCGGCGGTGATCGCCTTGTGGTCCGACGATGCAACCTTGACGGTGCCGTCGTCCTGGATGTCGATCTTGGCGCCGGTCTTCTCCACGATCTCGCGGATCACCTTGCCGCCCGAGCCGATCACTTCGCGGATCTTGTCGGTCGGGATCTTGATGACCTCGATGCGCGGGGCGAACTCGCCCAGCTGCGTACGGGCCGAGGTGAGCGCCTTCGACATCTCACCGAGAATGTGCAGGCGGCCGCGCTTCGCCTGGTCGAGGGCGACGCGCATGATCTCCTCGGTGATGCCGGTGATCTTGATGTCCATCTGGAGCGCGGTGACGCCCTGATCGGTACCGGCAACCTTGAAGTCCATGTCGCCGAGATGGTCCTCATCACCGAGAATGTCGGACAGGACGGCGAACTTCTCGCCTTCCTTGATGAGGCCCATGGCGATGCCCGCCACCGGACGCTTGAGCGGAACGCCCGCATCCATCAGCGCCAGCGAGGTGCCGCAGACGGTCGCCATCGAGGACGAGCCGTTCGACTCGGTGATCTCGGAGACGACGCGCAGCGTGTAGGGGAAGTCGTGGTGCGCCGGGAGCACCGGGTGCACCGCGCGCCAGGCGAGCTTGCCGTGGCCGATCTCGCGGCGGCCGGGCGAACCCATGCGGCCGGTCTCGCCCACCGAGTAGGGCGGGAAATTGTAGTGCAGCATGAAGGTCTGCTTGTACGTGCCGCTCAGTGCATCGACGAACTGCTCGTCGTCGCCGGTGCCGAGAGTGGCGACCGCAAGCGCCTGCGTCTCGCCGCGCGTGAACAGCGCCGAGCCGTGGGTGCGCGGCAGGATGCCGACTTCCGACTGGATGCGGCGCACGGTCTCGAGGTCACGGCCGTCGATGCGGGTCCCCTTGTCGAGGATGTTCCAGCGGACGATGTCCTTCTCGAGGTGCTTGAACTGGTCGCCGACCAGCTGCGGCGTCGGGGCGCCGTCCTCGCCGGTCGCGAACTCCTTGAGGAGGCGCGCCTTGACGGCATCGATCGCACTGCGGCGCTCGGTCTTGCCGACGATCGCATAGGCGTCGCGGAGCCCCGCTTCGCCGGAGGCCTTCACCTTGGCGTACAGGTCGTCATGGCTTGCGATCCTGATGTCGCGCGGATCCTTGGCCGCCCGCTCGGCGAGCCGGATGATGGCGTCGATCACCGGCTGGAACTGCTGGTGGCCGAACATCACGGCGCCCAGCATGGTCGCCTCGTCGAGTTCGCTCGCTTCCGACTCGACCATCAGCACCGCGTCCTGCGTTCCTGCGACGACGAGATCGAGCCTGGAGGTCGTCTCCTCGTCGATGACGGGGTTGAGGACGTACTTGCCGTCGATGAAGCCGACGCGGGCGGCGCCGACCGGGCCCATGAAGGGAATGCCCGAGATCGTGAGGGCGGCCGAGGCCGCGACCATCGCGATGACGTCCGGTTCGTTCTCCAGATCATGCGACAGCACCGTCGCGATGACCTGCGTGTCGTTGCGGAAACCGTCGACGAAGAGCGGACGGATCGGCCGGTCGATGAGGCGTGAGATCAGCGTCTCGGCCTCCGAGGGGCGACCCTCGCGCTTGAAATAGCCGCCCGGGATCTTGCCGGCCGCAAAGGCCTTCTCCTGGTAGTTGACCGTGAGCGGGAAGAAATCCACGCCCGGCTTCGGCTCCTTCATGGCGACCACGGTCGCGAGCACGGAGGTTTCGCCGTAGGTGGCGAGAACCGCGCCGTCCGCCTGGCGGGCGAAGCGGCCGGTCTCGAGTGTCAGGGTGCGCCCACCCCATTCGATGGAAACGCGTTGAATGTCGAACATTTCATATCCTTGATCCGCGCGGGCGCGCCTGCGGAGCCATGGACAAGACGACGAGCCGCTTCCCCGGCGGTGAAGGGGGAAGCGGCTGGTGATCCTGCCATGGCTCTGGGCGTCATCCGGGCGCTTTGTGGCCGCGACGGCCCCATTGCCGCCGCGTGATGGTCTCGCGAGCGGTGCCTAGCGGCGAAGGCCGAGGCGTTCGATGAGCTTGCGATAGCGCGCTTCATCGGTCCGCTTAAGGTAGTCGAGAAGGCTGCGGCGCTGGCTCACGAGACGAAGCAGGCCGCGGCGGGAATGCGTATCCTTGACGTGAGTCTTGAAGTGCCCCGTCAGGGTGGAGATGCGCGACGACAGGATCGCCACCTGAACTTCCGGCGAGCCGGTGTCGTTCTTCGTGGTGCCATAGTCGGCGATGAGGCCCTGCTTGGCCTCCGGAGTAATCGACATCGTCTGTCCTCTGGCGTTGCGGCCAAATCCGGACCGGGCGTCCCGAACGGGCGCCGGCTGGAAGGCCGTATGGTTCATCGATGAAAGGCGGCAGGCCTGGCCGGGATGTCGTCCAGCTGAAGGCATGACACGCCTGTCCGCGCCGGGTACCGGCGACGGCGCGGACCTTATGGCGGATAATCGCGCCGATTGCCACCGGAAAGTTGCACCCGCCGCGGCGGTGCGTCCTTCGCCTCGACGGGACCCCCGGCGGGCCTGAGGGCAATGCCCGCCGACATCACGCCCGCGCCGGCCGAAAGCAGCACCGGCAGCGCCGTCACGAAGTTGAACCCGAAGGAGTAGAGGAGGCCGAAAGTGCCGAACAGGAGGACGAGCGCCGCAAACCCCGGCGCGACGAGCGAAAGCCCGGCGCCGGCCGCCAGCACGATCGGCGTCAGGATCACCGCCGCCTGGAAGCCCGGCGATTCCATCGCGGCGCCGAAGCCGGTGCCGAACAGGCCCAGCCCGAGCGCCAGGACCGCGGCCGCCGTTCCGAAGATGATCGTGGCCCGCTGCATTCCGCGACCGGAGCCCGAGGGGACGCCGGCCGCATCAGCAATGAAGACCGTTAACGAAACACTACCCGGCCGCCCATCAGCCGCGGGCGATATGCTCGTCGATCTCGTGGCGGAGCGCCTCGACGTCCCAGTTGCCGCCGACGCCGTCGGGATCGGCCGGAACGCGCGTCAGCGATGCTGAATCAGAGGTGGAAAACGCGCTTCGGGTGGAAACTGCCCGCCTCGATCTCGCCCACCGCCAGGAGCTGGCCGCCGCCGGTGGCATAGGCGGCGCCCGAGATCGGCGCCCGCGCACCGCGCAGAAGCACGGCCTGGCCCTGTTTCACGCGCCCTGCGTCGTTTGGCGTGAGGGGGATTTCGGTCAACGCGCCGAGTGCCGCCTCGATGGGCGTCAGATACGGGTCGCACGTCTCCCCGCCGCCGGCCTCGGCGGCTGCGCGGATCGTGTCGAGCGGCACCAGGCGGCTCTCGTCGAACGGGCCGACGACGAGCCGGCGCAGTGCCTTCACATGGCCGCGGACACCGAGGTCGCGCCCGAGGTCGCGCGCGATCGCCCGGACATAGGTGCCCTTGCCGCACTCGGTCTCGAACACGGCCGTATCGCGGTCCGGCATGTCGATGAGGTCGAGGCGATAGACCACCACCGTGCGGGCCACAAGCTCAGGCGTCTCGCCGTCGCGGGCGATGTCGTAGGCGCGCTCGCCGTCGATCTTGATGGCCGAATAGGCGGGCGGGACCTGCTGGATCTCGCCGACATAGCGCGGCAGCGCGGCAAGGATGTCATCGCGGCCGGGCCGCGCATCGGAGGTCGCGACCGGCTTCCCCTCGGTGTCGTCGGTGTCGGTCTCGACCCCCCACGACACCGCGAAGCGATAGACCTTGGTGCTGTCGAAGACGTGCGGGACGGCCTTGGTCGCCTCGCCGAGCGCGATCGGCAGGCAGCCGGAGGCGAGCGGATCGAGGGTACCGGCGTGGCCGGCCTTCTGGGCGTCGAACAGCCGGCGGACGATCGACACCGCCTGCGTCGAGGTGAACCCGACCGGCTTGTCGAGCACGACCCAGCCCGAGACCTCGCGGCCCTTGTTCCTGCGGCGACCCATGATGTCCTTCGGTTAGTCGCTGTCGGCGTCGTTGGCTGCGCCAGGCTCGAGATCCCGGCGCACGGCGGGCGAGCGGAGAAGCGCGTCGATCCTGGCGCCCTTCTCGAAGCTCTCGTCGACGCGGAAGCGGATCGTTGCCGCGAACTGGAGGTTCACGCGCTTCGCCACCGCCCCACGGAGGAACTTCCCGTTGCGCTCGAGCGCCGTCACCGCCTTGGCAGCATCGGCATTGCCGAGCGGCATGACATAGGCCGTCGCTAGCCCGAGGTCCGGCGACATCCGGACTTCGGGGATCGTGATGGTCATCGTCTCGAGTTCGGGGTCGATGACCTCGCCGCGGATGAGGATTTCCGCCAGCGCATGCCGGATCAGTTCGCCGACGCGAAGCTGGCGCTGGGAAGGGGCTCTTTTGGACGAGGTCGTGTGTTTCATTCTTGGTCGGTCTCGCCTGCAACGACGTCGAGTATCGACCGGCGCCGCGTACTCACCACCGTCACGATGATGACAGCGTTCTGATGGGTGTCTGCCACGTAATACAGCTTGTAGCGCCAGCGTTTGAGAACAACGGCACGCAAACCGGTCGCCGGGTCGACGAGTCGTCCGATCTCCGGAACCAACTTGATGCGTTTGGCGGCTTCGCGCATGTCACGATCGAAGGTACCGACGACATGAGGGTTGTTGCCCGCAATCGTCAGTAGAATCTCGGCGATCTCACGCTGTGCCTCGACGCTGAAGCGGAGCTTCATCGACCGCGATATCGATCGAAGAGGGCCGATACCTCCTCTTCGGGAACCGTGCGGCCCTGCCGCACATCCTCGAGGCCCGCCTCGATGGCTGCGATGTCGTCTTCGCTCAGCGGCGGCGCGTTCAGGTCGCCGTCGATCTGTTCGAGAATCTCGACGAGGTCTGCCTGCACCTTTTCCGGCCAGGTCTGGGCGCGCTCGAACAACTCCTTCAGCGCGGCGCTCGTCTCGCGTCCCATGCCTGTTCCCCTAGAGCGACCGCTTCACCTGCTCCACGCGGTAGCACTCGATGACGTCGCCCACGCGCATGTCTTCCCACTTCTCGAAGGCCATGCCGCACTCCTGTCCTGCCGGGACTTCCTTGACCTCGTCCTTGAAGCGCTTGAGCGTCGAGAGCTTGCCTTCATGGACCACGACGTTGTCGCGGATGAGGCGGACATTGGCGCCGCGCTCGACCGTACCGTCGGTGACACGGCAGCCGGCGACCTTGCCGACCTTGGTGATGTCGAACACTTCGAGGATGAGGGCGTTGCCCAGCATCGTCTCGCGCCGCTCGGGCGTGAGGAGACCCGACATCGCCGCCTTCACGTCATCCACGAGGTTGTAGATGATGTTGTAGTAGCGGATCTCGATGCCTGCCGCGTCGGCGATGTCCCGCGCCTGCTTGTTGGCGCGGACGTTGAAGCCGATCACCGCCGCGTTCGATGAGGTGGCGAGGTTCACGTCGGATTCGGTGATGCCGCCTGCGCCGGAGAAGATGATCCGAGCGCCGACCTCGTCGGTGCCGAGCGCATCGAGTGCGCCGGAAATGGCCTCGACCGAGCCCTGCACGTCCGCCTTGATGAGGAGCGGGAACTCCTTGCGGCCTGATGTCTGCAGCTGGTTCATCATCTGCTCGAGCGAGCCGCGGGCGCCCGTCAGGCGCGCCTGCGCCTTGTTGCGCTTCTGCCGCTGCCGGTAGTCCGTGATCTCGCGGGCGCGGGCTTCGCTGTCGACCACCGCGATGCGGTCGCCGGCGTCGGGCGCGCCCTGGAAGCCGAGGACCTCGACGGGCGAAGACGGCGGCGCGCTGGGCATCGGGTGGCCCTGCTCGGAGACGAGGGCGCGGACGCGACCCCACTCGGCGCCCGCCACCACGATATCGCCGACCTTGAGCGTGCCGCGCTGGACGAGC
Organism: Kaistiaceae bacterium; assembly: GCA_964201375.1. Lineage (GTDB taxonomy): Bacteria > Pseudomonadota > Alphaproteobacteria > Rhizobiales > Kaistiaceae > JADLGL01. The sequence continues at coordinate 705 of CAXNGA010000025.1, read as the reverse complement.
ACGGTCGCGACCGGACCGCGGCCGCGGTCGAGCTTCGCCTCGATGACGGTGCCTTCGGCCGGCCGGTCCGGATTGGCCGTCAGGTCGAGCACCTCGGACTGAAGGATGACCGCGTCCAGGAGCTTTTCGAGATTGGTGCCCTTGGTAGCGGACACCTCGACCTCGAGGACGTCGCCGCCCATCGATTCCACGAACACTTCGTGCTGGAGCAGCCCGGTGCGGACCTTGGACGGATCGGCCGACTGCTTGTCGATCTTGTTGATGGCCACGATGATCGGGACACCCGCCGCCTTGGCGTGCTGGATCGCCTCGACCGTCTGCGGCATCACCGAATCGTCGGCCGCCACCACGAGGATGACGATGTCCGTCACCTTGGCGCCACGGGCGCGCATCGCCGTGAAGGCGGCGTGGCCGGGCGTGTCGATGAAGGTGATCTTCTGGCCGCCGCGCTCGACCTGATAGGCGCCGATATGCTGCGTGATGCCGCCGGCCTCGCCCGAGACCACGTTGGTCTTGCGGATGGCGTCCAGCAGCGAGGTCTTGCCGTGATCGACATGGCCCATGACGGTGACGATCGGCGGGCGGGCCACCAGACGCGAGGATTCGTCGGTGGCGCCGAACAGGCCCGTCTCGACGTCGGCATCCGCAACGCGCTTCGCCGTGTGGCCCATTTCCTCGACGATCAGCTGCGCGAGATCGGCGTCG
>CAXNGA010000024.1:0-10767 GCA_964201375.1 Kaistiaceae bacterium | reverse complement strand
ATGCTCGGGCTCGATGCGCTGATCGAGGAAGGGCATCTTCGCGATGCCGCGCGGGCGACGCGCCTTCTTGCGCAGGCGTTTCCGCAGACGCCGTGGGTAGGGACGTGGGAACTCGTGTTCGAGAAGCTGCCGCCGGCGGATAAGCGGCGGGAGCCGTTCCGGGACGACCCCGGCAAGGCGATCCAGCTTTCGGCGCTGCCGGGCGCTCCGACGATGGTGGTCGCCTTCTGCGGCGTCGCCCATCGCCTCGGACCGCCGCTGCCGGTCATTCACCGCTGGCTCGGCCAGCTCGACGCGAGCATCCTCTACCTTCGCGACTTCCGGAATGCCGGCTTTGCCAGCGGCATCGAGTCGGTGGCGGCCAGCGCCGCGGACACGGCGGCGCACATCCTTGCCCTTTCGCGCGGCGCGGGGGCGCGCCGCATCGCCACGTTCGGCAACTCGCTCGGCGGGTATGCTGCGCTGCGCTACGGCCCGCTGCTGAAGGCCGACCGCGTGCTTGCCTTCATCCCGGCGACCACGGGGTTCGAGGGCGTTCCGGAAGACCGCCGCGAGGAGATGGTCCGCGCCGGCTGGGTCGATGTCGTCCCGCTGTATGCACGGCCCGATGCGCCGCGGGCGCGCGTGGTCTTCGGGGCTCGTAACGCTGCGGACCGCGCCGCGGCGCTCCGTCTCGCCGGCCTGCCGAAGGTCGCGCTCGAGGCCCTGCCCGACTGGAAGACGCACGACGTCTTCGGCGCCCTTCTGCGCGCCGGTCGCCTCGATGCGGTGTTCGGCTGGATGACGGCGCCCGGCCACGAACTCGACCGCGGCGCGATGCTCGCCGCCGAGCTGGACATGTCCGATCCGTCACCGCCGTCGCTCATCAGTCGGGCTTTCAGGCGCCTTCGCCGGCTGGTAGCGGTCAGGGGCTGACGGGCGCCCGACCTTGAGCGGCTGGCGGAACGGGCTCGGGCGGCGCCGACCGCGCAGGAACCGGCAGCGCCACAGAGTCCGCTGCATGTGCGGCAGCGCGCTGCCGCATGGAGGGCCTTCATGTCTTCGCCGATCTCCCTCTCCCCTGACCTCGCCTGGGCCTCCGGGCGCCCTCACCCGCTCGACCATGGCGGCCCGGTGGATGTCCCGTTCGAGCCTCTGGGCCAGTGGGCGGAGGGGCCCGTTCTCGAACGCGTCGACGAAATGGTGCGACGCCATCCGGCGAAGATCGCCGTCGATGACGGCGTCGTCCGCATCACCTATGCCGAGCTGAAGCGGCAGGTCGACGACCTCGCGGCGCGGATCGACGACGAGGCGCCGCGCGAGCGGCCGGTCGCGGCCATCGTCCACACCACCGCGGGCTTCGTGCCGATCCTCCTGGCCGCCATTGCGACCGGCCGGACGCTCGTGATCATCGACGCCGGGTACCCGATCGAGCGGCAGAAGATGGTGTTCGCGGCCGCCCAGCCCGGCGCGGTTCTGCTGTCGGCCGACCGGAAGGCGGACGACAGCTTCGTCCCACCCGAACTGCCGCGCATCGTCAACGATCCGAAGGGCACCGGCAGCCGCACGCGGCCGCCGCTCCGGAAGCATGACGGGCCGCTCTGGGTGATGTTCACCTCCGGCAGCACCGGCAAGGCGAAGGGGCTCGCATACTCCGCGGAAGGCGGGCTGACGAGCTTCGGCCCGTGGGTCGAAGCGGCCCACCTTAACGAGAACGACGTGATCCTTTCAGTCGGCTCGCCGGCGATCGGCGGTGGCGGCGATGTGCTCATGGCGCTCCTCCTGGGCGCCACGGTCCGCATCCTCGACCTCCGGGCGACGGGCCTGGTGGAGGCATTCCGCCAGCTCGCGCAGGAGCGCGTGACGGTTCTGTCGTTCGTGCCGACGGCGCTCCGCAGCATCTTCCGCATGCCGGGCGCGAAGGAGGCGTTCCATTCGCTCCGCCTCCTGGTGCTCTTCGGCGAATCGACGCTCGCGAGCGACATCGCGCTGTTCCGGGCCAACCTGCCGAAAGACTGCGCCATCAGCATCACGCTCGCCTCGACCGAGGCCAGCGGTGTGTTCCAGTGGTTCGTCCGCGACGAGGCCATCACCGGCCCGGTCATCCCGGTGGGCTATGTCTCGCCGTTCCGGGAAGTCGCGCTGGTCGGCGAGGACGGCCGCAATGTGGCGATCGGCGAGGTCGGCCAGATCGTCGTCCGGGCAAGAACGATGGCCTCCGGCGGCTGGGAGGACGGACACCTCACACCGCCGCCGTCCTTCGAGGACCCGACCAGGCCCGGCTACCGCATCTACGCCACCGGCGACTATGCCAGCCTCCGCGAGGACGGCCTCTACGAGTTCGCCGGCCGGCTCGACCAGCAGGTGAAGATCCGCGGCCTCAAGGCCGACCTCGGCGTCGTCGAGGCGGGCCTGCGGGGCTTCCCGGGCGTCCTCGACGCGGTGACGCTGCTCCTGTCACCGGAAACGAAGCTCGTTGCGTTCGTGACGCTCCAGCCGGGCCTCCCCGCCGACGCGGTGCCGCGCGCCGTCCGGGAGGGACTGGCCAGGGCGATGCCCGACCACATGGTGCCGTCGCAGGTGATGGTGCTCGAAGCAATCCCGCGGCTGCACAACCACAAGCCCGACCGCGTGCGGCTGATGGCGATGGCTCGCGGCGAACCCGGCTGACGCGGTGTCGGTCCGGCAGCGGCCACTACTCGACCGCCTCGCCCCCGCCCGCGCCGACGCCCGCCTGATAGGTGTCGGTAGCGCTCTGGAACGTGCCGTTCAGCGAGCCGCCGAGGGCGGTCGCGCCGACGATGATGGCGATCGCCACCAGGCTCCCGAGGAGCACGTATTCAATGGCGGTCGATCCCGCACGGTCCTGTCGGAACCGCCGAAGCAGAGCCTTCACCGTCCAACTCCATGTCCTGCCGCGACGCCTGCACCGCGTTCGCCGCAAGACGTAGAGGGAAATCGATGCGGTTTGGTAAAGCTGCACCCCCGGCAATCGGGGCATCGTTCCACCGGCGATTAACCATCGCCGGCAGCGGGAAGGACGGCCCCGGAGCTAGTGGAAGCGGACGTCGAGGATTTCGTAGGAGTGCGCCCCGCCGGGGGCCACGACCTCGACGGTGTCGCCCTTGCCCTTGCCGATGAGCGCGCGGGCGATCGGCGAGGAAATCGAGATGCGGCCGCGCTTCACGTCAGCCTCCGAGTCGCCGACGATCTGGTAGACCTTCTCTTCCTCGGTGTCCTCGTCGATGAGCTTCACCGTGGCGCCGAAGATCACCTGCTTGCCGGACAGCTTGGTGACGTCGATCACCTCGGCGCGCGAGAGCTGGTCCTCGATCTCGGCGATGCGGCCTTCATTGTGACTCTGCGCTTCCTTCGCCGCGTGATACTCGGCGTTTTCCGACAGGTCGCCATGCGAACGCGCCTCGGAGATCGCCTCGATGATCCGCGGACGCTCCTCGCCGGTGCGACGGCGCAGCTCCGCATCGAGCGCGGCGTGCCCGGCGACTGTCATCGGAACCTTGTCGACCATCGTCACACTTTCAGTTCAAGCAAAACACACAGAAGCCGCCCTACTTCCCGGGCCGCTCCCGAAGGCTACGCTGCAGGGAAGTATGACTGCAGCGGGCGCACTTCAAGATTGCCGAGGCGGTATGCCTCGATGCCCTGGGCTGCCGCCACCGCCCCCGACAACGTCGTGTAGTAGGGGATCTTGTGGAGCAGCGCCGCACGTCGGAGCGAGCGGCTGTCGGCCAAGGCCTGCGCGCCTTCGGTCGTGTTGAAGACGAGCTGGACTTCGCCGTTTTGAATAGCATCGACGATGTTCGGCCGGCCTTCAAGCACCTTGTTGACACGGCTGGTCGGCACGCCCTCGGCGTCGAGGAAGGCCTTGGTGCCGCTCGTTGCGATGATGCCGAAGCCGAGATCGGCGAGGCGGCGGAGGGAATCGACGATCCGCGGCTTGTCGGCATCCCGCACCGAGACGAACACGGTGCCCGACGTCGGCAGCATCGCGCCGGCGCCGAGCTGGCTCTTGGCGAAGGCCTTTGCGTAGTCGTAGTCGAGGCCCATCACCTCGCCGGTCGACTTCATCTCCGGGCCGAGCACGGTGTCGACACCCGGGAACCGGGCGAACGGGAACACCGCTTCCTTGACGGCGATATGCCGGATGGCAGGCATTTCGAGCTTGAAATCGGCGAGCTTCTCGCCCGCCATGACGCGGGCGCCTATCCGGGCGATCGGGATGCCGATGGTCTTGGCGACGAACGGCACGGTCCGCGACGCACGGGGGTTCACCTCGAGGATGTAGATCTCGCCGTCCTTGAGGGCGAACTGGACGTTCATGAGGCCGACGACGCCGAGCGCGAGGGCAAGGGCCGTCGTCTGGCGGCGCAGCTCGGCGAGGGTCTCCTCGTTGAGCGAATGGGTCGGCAGCGAGCACGCGCTGTCGCCGGAATGGATGCCGGCCTCCTCGATGTGCTCCATGATGCCGGCAACGAACACGTCGGTGCCGTCGCACAGCGCATCGACGTCGATTTCGATCGCATCGGAGAGATAGCGGTCGAAGAGGAGCGGATTCTTCTCCAGCACCGCGTTGATCTGGGCCGTCTTGTCGCCCGGGAAGCGCGCGCGGACGTCGTGCGGCACGAGCTCCGGCAGGGTCTGCTGCAGGTAGTTCGACAGCGCGTCCTCGTCGCGGAGGATCTGCATCGCGCGGCCGCCCAGGACATAGGAGGGCCGGACCACCAGCGGCATGCCGAGGGCGGTCGCGACGGAGCGACTGTCGGCGACGGAATGGGCGATGCCGTTCTCGGGCTGGGTGAGCCTGAGCCGGTGGAGTAGCTTCTGGAAGCGGTCGCGGTCCTCGGCGAGGTCGATCGCATCCGGCGAGGTGCCGAGGATGGGCACGTTCGCCTCCTGGAGCGCCCCGGCAAGCTTCAGCGGCGTCTGGCCGCCGAGCTGGACGATGACGCCATGGAGCGTCCCCTTCGACTGCTCGACCCGGACGATCTCGAGGACGTCTTCGGCCGTCAGCGGCTCGAAATAGAGCCGGTCCGAGGTGTCGTAATCCGTCGACACGGTCTCGGGGTTGCAGTTGATCATGATCGATTCGTAGCCGGCGTCCGCCAGCGCGAAGGCGGCGTGGCAGCAGCAATAGTCGAACTCGATGCCCTGGCCGATGCGGTTCGGCCCACCGCCGAGAATGATGACCTTCTTGCGGTCGCTCGGCTGCGATTCATCGGCGAGGGCGCCGGCGAACGGCGTCTCGTAGGTCGAGTACATGTAGGCGGTCGGCGAGGCGAATTCGGCCGCGCAGGTATCGATCCGCTTGTAGGCCGGCCGCACGCCCAGGCTTGCGCGCAGCGCCGCAGCTTCGGCCGGGGTGCGTCCGGCAAGGGCCGCGAGGCGCGTGTCCGAGAAGCCCATTGCCTTGAGCTGGCGGAGGGCGCCGGCGGAGGCCGGCAGGCCGTGCTCGCGCACCTTGGCCTCCGCGTCGATGATCGCCTTCATCTGGTGCAGGAACCACGGGTCGATCTTCGAGGCGTCGTGGATCTCCTCGACCGTCATGCCGTGGCGCATCGCCTGCGCGACGTTGAGGATCCGGTCGGGCGTCGGCGTCGAGACGGCGGCGCGTATGGCGTCCCTGTCGTCGCCACGGCCAAGGCCGGCGATCTCGACGTCGTCGAGGCCGGAGAGGCCGGTCTCGAGGCCGCGGAGCGCCTTCTGGAACGACTCCGCAAAGGTCCGGCCGATCGCCATCACCTCGCCGACCGACTTCATCGAGGTCGTCAGCGTGTGCGATGCGCCGGGGAATTTCTCGAAGGCGAAGCGCGGGATCTTGGTAACGACGTAGTCGATGGTCGGCTCGAAGGAAGCCGGGGTCGCGCCGCCGGTGATGTCGTTGTCGAGTTCGTCGAGCGTGTAGCCGACGGCAAGTTTTGCCGCGATCCTGGCGATCGGGAAGCCGGTTGCCTTCGACGCCAGCGCGGACGAGCGCGACACGCGCGGGTTCATCTCGATGACGACGAGCCGGCCGTCGGCCGGGTTGACCGCGAACTGGACGTTCGACCCGCCCGTCTCGACCCCGATTTCGCGGAGGACCGCGATCGAGGCGTCGCGCATGATCTGGTATTCCTTGTCCGTCAGCGTCAGCGCCGGGGCGACGGTGATCGAATCGCCGGTGTGGACGCCCATCGGATCGATGTTCTCGATCGAGCAGACGATGATGCAGTTGTCCGCGCGGTCGCGGACCACCTCCATCTCGTACTCCTTCCAGCCGAGGACCGATTCCTCGACCAGCACCTCATTGGTCGGCGAGGCGTCGAGGCCGGACGACACGATCTCGATGAATTCCTGGCGGTTGTATGCGATGCCACCACCTGTACCGCCCATCGTGAAGGACGGGCGGATGATCGCGGGCAGGCCGACGACCTGCAGCCCCTCCAGCGCCTCGAGGAGCGCGCGCTCCTGGTAGCGCTTGTGGCGCTCGCGCCGGCCGAACGTCCATTCGCGCTCGAACGCTCCGAGGAGCTTCTGGCGCTCGTCGTCCGAGACGTCGAGCGCGGCGATGCGGGCGAGTTCGACTTTCCGCTTCTGCCGGCTTTCCTCCTTCATCGCTGAGGCGTTCGCGAGCACCGATTTCGGCGTCTGGAGGCCGATCCGGGTCATGGCGTCGCGGAAGAGCTTGCGGTCCTCGGCCATGTCGATCGCCTCGGCCCTGGCGCCGATCATCTCGACGTTGAACTCGTCGAGGACGCCCATGCGGCGCAGCGACAGGGCCGTGTTGAGCGCGGTCTGGCCGCCCATCGTCGGCAGCAGCGCGTCGGGCCTCTCCCTGCGGATGACCTCGGCCACGATCTCGGGCGTGATGGGCTCGATGTAGGTCGCGTCGGCGAGCTCCGGATCGGTCATGATCGTCGCCGGATTGGAGTTCACCAGGATGACCCGGTAGCCCTCCTCCTTCAGCGCCTTGCACGCCTGGGTGCCGGAGTAGTCGAACTCGCATGCCTGGCCGATGATGATCGGCCCGGCTCCGATGATCAGGATCGACTGGATGTCTGTGCGCTTCGGCATCAGGGGCTTTCGGCAGGGGGGCCTGCCGTTCCGGACAGGACCACGAAGTCGTGAAGTCGAACCAAGCCCCGGCGCGGCAGCCGGCCGGGGCCAAAACGGTCCGAACTCCAAGGCTAGCGGCGGCTTATAGGGGATACCACCGGCGCCGAAAAGACCGGCGAACAGTCACAGTGTGGGCGCGTGGCTGCCACATTTGAGCCCGGCTTCCAGTGGAACATGCTTCTCTCAAGGGAGTTCAACGGCAGATGCCGGGTGGACGTAAGGAGCGGGCGGTGAAGACGAGCGACTTCGAAACCATGTATGTGGGCGGGCTGCAGGAAGCCGAGGCACTGGCGGCGACTGTCGCCGAAGGCCTGACGGAACTCCATACTCAGGCCGACGACCCCGAACTGCGCGAGACGCTGCGCGCCCACGCGATCGACGCGCGCGCGAATGCGATCAAGCTGAAGTCGCTGCTCAACTGTCATGGCCGCCTCCTCGACGCCGACGTCGATGCATCGGTGGATGCACTGTTCGCGCTTGCCCGCCATGCCATGGCAACGACGGAGCGCGGCTCGCTCCGCGACATGGCGCTCATCTCGCTCGTCCAGCGTATCGAGCACCACGAGATCGCGATCTACGGCACGCTCGCCGCCTACGCCAAGATTCTCGGCCGCCAGGACGAGAAGTTGGCCCTCGGCGCCATCCTCGAGGAGGATCGCGCGACCGACGAAGACCTGACGGCGATCGCGGCCCGGCTGGCGCAGCCCTTCCCGATGATCCCGGCCGAACGTACGATCAGCGCCGCCGCCGCGTGAAGCGGCGCGACCAGTCACCCTCTTTCGGAAGGCGCTCCGGCCACCGGGGCGCCTTTCCTGCGCCATGATGATCTCCGCCTTCCGCCTTTCGCGGTGGATCGGGGGCCGCGATGCGTAGCGTTGGACTGCTGGCACTGGCGGCAGTGCTCATGGGCGCACAAGGCGCCGCTGCGGAAATCGCCGCCGGTACGAGCCGCGCCACACTGACCGTCGATGGCCTGGAGCGCTCGTTCCTCATCCATGTCGGCGCGAGCGCGCCGGGGGACACGCCGCTTCCCGTGGTGTTCATGTTCCACGGCCTCGGTGGCGACGGGGCGCGGATCCGCGATATCTCCGACTGGGACAGGATTGCCGACCGCGAGGGCTTCATCGCGGTCTTCCCCGATGCCCTGCCGCACTGCGTGCTGATCGACATGAACGACGACGGTGACTTTTCCGACGCGGGCGAGGCGCGGATCGCCACCTCGTGGGCGGCCGGATTCTACCTCCCGCGCGTCGTCCAGATGCCCTGCCCCGACGGCCTGCCCGCGCCGCTGCCGCGTGTCGGCGACCGGCCGGTTCCCGCCGACGACCTCATCTTCGTCGATGCCATCGTCGCGCACCTCCGGGCCAGTCTGCGTGTCGATCCGCAGCGCATTTTCGCGGCTGGCTTCTCGAACGGGGCGCAGATGGCAAGCCGGATCGCGTTCCAGCGCGGCGACGTCTTCGCAGCGGTTGCCGCCCATGAGGGAGCGCTCGGCCCGACCGCGCCGCGCGGACGGCCGGTGCCGTTCGTGGTGACCTATGGCAGCCGCGATGCCTTTGCGACCGCCTTTGCAGGGCTGGACGAGCTGCCGCTGACGCCTGCCGTGCTGGCGATTTTCCGGAGCCAGGTCGATACGATCCTAGCCCAGTTCGGCCTTGCGCCCGACTTCGAGACGGAGACCGGCACCGCCGGCGACCACCCGGTCGTGGCCTTTACCTTCGACACGACGGCAGCGGGCGGGCCGGCAGCGGCGCCATTCACCTTTGCGGTGCTCGGCGGACTCGGGCACGCCTATCCTGACGGAGCGAACTACCCGTTCCCGATGGCCGACTATCTCTGGTCGTTCTTCCGGCGACATCCGCTTCCCTGAACGGCTGCTGGACAGCGCCGCGGGACCCGGCAAGAAGCCGCCGGCTTTCGTCGGGTCGATGCGGGAGGCACGATGTCCAGGCGTTCATGGGTGATCGCGGGTGCCGTCATGGCGGCGCTCGCGGCGGGGCCGGCACAAGCCGTCAACGTGCCGGGCACGACGTACGAGACGATCGACGTCGGTGGCGTGGAACGAACATTCATCGTCCACGTCGGTGCCAGCGTGCCTGCGGAGGGCCCGGTGCCGGTGGTCTTCATGTTCCATGGCACGAGCGGCGACGGCCAGCGCTTCTACGACAACTCCGGCTGGCGCGAAGTAGCGGACGCCGAGGGAATCATAGTCGTCTTCCCGGACGCGCTCCGCCACTGCTTCTACGAGGACGAGAACGGCGACGGGGATTTCGACGATGCGGGCGAACTCAAGCTCACGACCAAATGGTCAGCGGGAGCGCTCGGCGAAGCCACCGAGATGCCGTTGTGCGCGGAGGACGTCGTCGCACGCCTTCCCGCCCGCGCCCGGGCAACGGTCGATCACCCCGTGGCGGACGATCTCGCCTTCGTTGATGCGATGCTCGCCTTCCTCGGAGCGGAATACGTTGTCGACGATCACCGGATCTTCGCATCGGGATTCTCCAACGGCGCCCAGTTCACCAGCCGCCTTGCGGTGGAGCGGAGCGAGGCCTTCGCCGCGCTGGCCGCTCACGCGGGAGACCTCTCCGTGCCGATCGTGCCGGCGCGCCCTGTCCCCTTCGTCCTCTCCTTCGGCAATATCGACGACCGCGTCATCTCGCTTGTCGGGGTGTCGCCCATCCCGATGGGAGAGGCGGACCTGGTGACGCTCTTCCTAGGCTTCGTGAGCCAGTATCTGCAGCAGTTCGGCCTTGCGAACACCTACACCTTCGACGAACGCAGTGCCGGCGGCGGGGCGCTCTCGACCTTCACCTTCCAGGAGAGCCTCACTGGTGCGGACGGCCGGCTGCTGTTCCTCGTTGTCGAGGGAAACACGCACGCCTATCCCAACGGGCGAAACCATCCTCTGCCGATGGCCCGCGCCTTGTGGGAGTTCTTCCGCGACCATCCACTGCCCTGAGGCGGCGCTTCAGCTGACGCGGACGACGGTGCCCTCCAGGCCGGCTGCGGCGCCCTCGCGCAGTTCGGCGACGAGAAGCCGCTGCGGGTCGATGGGGCCGGGCATCACCACGTCGCGCGCGGAGACCCTGACGAAGCCGAGCGGGCCATAGTAGGGCTCGTCGCCGACGAGGAGCACCAGGGCGTGACCCGCCTCCCGGGCGTTGGCGACCGCGGCGGCAACGAGGGCCTTGCCGCCACCGCGATTCTGGTGGACCGGCTCCACCACCAGCGGGCCGAGGAGACAGGCCGGGTGCTTGCCGATGAGGATGGGCGTCATGCGCACCGAGCCAACGACGCGGCCATCGACTTCGGCGACGACCGAGAGGGCCAGGTCCGGCGTGACGCCCTCACGCAGCCGGTAGGCGGCACGGACGTAGCGACCCGGCCCGAAGACCGCGTCGTTGAGGGCCGCGACCGCAGCGGCGTCCGCCGGCGTCTCGCGGCGGATGGTGAAGGGCGCATCCGGCATGGTGGTGGGCTGCGCGATAGCACGTGCGGCTTTCGGGCGTCCAGCGGGAGAATCCCTTGCCTCGGCAGGGTGCGGCCCTATGTTGAGCGCGGCGCCTCGGTCATCCGCTGCCCGGAACCGACCACGCCAGTCGGCCTGTCGTTGCGGGAGCAGTCGCTCCCGTCGTTCCGAGTAGATGTCCGCTGATGTTCACGCTGGCCCACCTC